>DASYSN010000494.1:0-2781 GCA_036003305.1 Thermoanaerobaculia bacterium | reverse complement strand
GGCTGACACGGGGTGCGTGTCCGACGGGATCGCCGGCGCGATGTCATTTCAAACCAAGGAGATCGGCGCAGTCGCAACATTCTGCTTGACAGGGCATCTAATCATCACTAGAATACCGAACTCGAAATCAATGCTTTAGAGCAACGATTTCAGCGGCTAACGGCGGTACGGGGGTTCTGAAAAGGACCCGGATAGTCCGGACCGGTTGCGGGAATGGAGCGGTGCTCTTCCTGCCGCGAGCAAGCCCGGGATGCGCGCATCTCGGAAAACATCAACCGGAACGATCGGCGAGCCGAACGTTCCAGCCGGTGGCCGCCTCGCACTCGTACGGTGTTCTGACGTCACCTCCGGCCTTTTAGCTCGCACAGGAAAAGGAGGATCTATGACTCAGTATCTCAATCCCAATCTCATCACCCAGAGCGCCGCGGGAACCCCGCCGACTCCGACGACCAGGCTCGAGCCGGAAGCTGTCATCGAACAGCTCCGCACGATGCAGTCGCAGATCGACGGACTCTCGGCACTGACGTCGGCGCAGCGAAAGCTCTCGCGGAGCCGCGTCGCCCGTCAGCCGGTACCGGTCATCTCGGCTTCGTTGGACGTCATCAGCACGTCGGACGTGGTCGCGACGGCGGTCGGCCAGCAGGTCGACGCGGTGCTGCAGCTCCAGCAGGATGAAGCACGCTGGAATCTCGTCGCCGGTGAGCTCCGGAAGTTCCTCAAAGGAATCGAAGGGGCGAACCTGCTGCGCCGTGAGCAGCTCGCGCTGATCGCGTCGCAGGCGTACTCGGTCGGAGCGCAGCTCGTCCGGAATCCGGCGAACCAGGACCTGGTGCCGCACGTCGAGGAGGTCAAGCGTCTGAAGAACGCGAAGCCACAAGAAGGCGCCGAACGCTCCGCAGCCGCCGTCTCCGTCGCCGTCAGCGTAAAGTAAGGAGGTAGTGGGCCCGGGCGCGTCCAAGGCGCGCCCGGGCTCCTATACGGTCGAATGAAAACGATGACTCATCAGCAGCGTTGGGATCGCGCCGTCGCCGTCACCGCGCGAATTCGGCAGATCGTCGCCGAGATCGATCAATTGCCGAAGGTGCCGATCACCATCTTTCTCAATGCCGAGATGCGGCGGCAGTACCGCCGCTTCGCGGCACGCCTCCGCGCGGGCAAAATCGAGCCGCGTTACAAGAACCTCTTCACGGCGGAGCAGCTCGCCGACATCTGCGAGCAGGCGTGCAAGCGGGACGAGTTCCTGGAGAAGGCGCTCAAAGAGCTGCACGAGCTCAGCGATGAGCTCCGGGCGATGATCGAGGAGAACGACGCGGAGCTTGCCCGCGGCGCCACACCCTCGGTCCTCCACCTCAAGGACGCCGCGGAGTGGCTCGGTCCTGACAGCGAGGCGGAGCACGCCTACCGCGAGGCGCAACGGATCCGACGGCAGGGCCAGCGAAGAAGGAACGGTCCGTTGAAGCCGCAAGCGGAGCGGATACCGCTGCCGGGAGCCGACTACGAGCTTCACCTGCGGCACTGGCTCGCCGCCGCCGAGTTGCTTCCGGGCGGCGCCCCCGTGGACGAAGTGGTGAAGTGCTTCCCCGATGTAGCGGCGGAAGACGGCGACCGCATCGTGCTGCGCATCGGCATCGGTGAGCACTCATGGGTCGGCAGTTTCCAACGCGGGCTCACCGACTACACCACGGTGCAACTGATGCCGGGCAACCCGCACTTGTTGGTCGTGGCGAACGGCGCCGGCTATATCGTCGAGTTGGTCACGAATGCGCTCGTCGCCGAGGTGGGACGCGACATCGCCTCGGTGGTCTGCGACGAGGCGTTCCCGTTCCTTCTCCTCGATCACGGCGGCAAGTCGCTCGAAGCGTTCGGCGCCGAGGGAAAAATGTGGAGTACCGACGCCGTCGCGTGCGGAGGATTCCGGGACTTCGACATCAATGACGGCGTGCTGTCGTTCGAGGCGTGTCAGGCGGACGGCAACTGGGTGGAGATGGGCGTTGACGTCAACGCGTCCCGAGCTGCGCCCTGACGGACGCCGCGCGGTTGTCGAGGGTCCGTACGCCGATGGCGCCCGTGCTTCGGTCGACCACGCCGATCGACACCTTGCTGCCGCGTTTGTCGCCGCGGATCTCGAACGAGTAGGTGATGAATCCGTTCTCGAGGTCTTTCTGCGTCACCGTCAGTTCGTTGGTGGTGACCGGCGTCACCTCGGTGACTCCGTTCGCGGACGCCACGAGGATGCCGACGTGGGCGTCGGGAGCGAATTGAACCTGGTCCGCGGGGATCTTCAACGTGACAGGCATGAGCCACTGGCCGCGTGCTTCTGCACGGCGGATGGGCTCCGGCAGCACGTCGAATCGAATGTCGGTGCCGCCCTCGTCGACGAAGAGGCGGGTCACGACGGCGTCGCGCGCTTTCGCTGAATTCGACTTCTCGACGACAGTACGACGGCTGCGGACGGAGTAACGTGGGTTCTTCGCTTTGACGGTGATCTTTCGCTCGTGATCGAGACCGTCGGGCGTCGCACGGTACGCCAGCGAGTAGTACGACTCGAGGTCCTCTTCCATCTTCGGAGCGAGCTCCCCGACCGCCGAACGCGTGTAGCCAAGGAGGCCGCCGGTTGCCTCGGTGATCCGCGCAAGCTCGGTGGGATCGCACAATCCGGCGGCGTAGAACGTCACTCCGGTCGCATTCGCGGCCGTCGAGATGCGGTCGATGTAACGCTTCGCCGTCGTGTAATTCGGGCGCTCCCCGCTGAATTGAAGGTCGCTTGCGACGTAGAACACG
>DASYSN010000493.1:0-30094 GCA_036003305.1 Thermoanaerobaculia bacterium | reverse complement strand
CGTCGTTCTACCGTTTCGATCGCCATGAGACGCGCGTTGCGCGTCGTCAAGAGCTGCGCGCCCTCGGCGCCTCATCCCATCACGAAGCGATCGCGCGTGCGCTCGCGGGCGAGCATTGGACCGTGATCTCTCTCGCCATGGGGGAGCCATCCCATGCTCCGGCTCCGTCGAAGTTCCAGAGCAGAGTTGCTCCGTCAAACGAGACAGCGCCGGTGCACCTCGTTCCCGTTCCGCCGGTGAATCGATTCCCGCTTGCGCCTCTCGTTCGGCTCGCCGACGCAACCGGGGGCGAGGTCGCGACAGACGCGCAGAATGCCACGCGGGAGCTTCGCGAGCTGAGTGATCGCATCGTGATCACTTATCAAACTGAACGTCCGGCGGACGACACTCTCCGTCAGATCGAGGTCACTTCGCGTCGCCCGGGCCTCACGATTCGTGCTTCGAAATGGGCCGGCAACGTCACCGCCGGCGCCGTCGCCGAGTCTCTCGCGTCGTCACTCGCTACCGAGACCGCGACATCGGATGACGCCACAGCGTCCGGAACTCTCCCGCTCACCTGTTCGATCACCATCGGCCCGGTCGTCAGGGGAGTCAGCACGAGCGAGGTACAAGCGCACCTCGATCTGAAACCGCTCGGCGACCTCGTCGCGCCGGACGAGCAAGGCTCGCTCGCGTTCACGGTCGCCGTCATCACTCCCAACGAGCCGCCGTTCACGACCACGCGCCGGATGGAGCACCTCGATCTCGGCGCCCCGGCCGGGTACACCTGCACGCTCGGAATCCGCCATCGCCGGAACGCGCGCATCGCCGTGGTCGCGACCGAGCCGTCAACGGGCGCCTGGGGAACGTGCGTCGTCGATGGGGCGACGCTCCACTAGAGAGATCGAATCGGAGAGGGCGTCCGCGATCGACTCGGCGATCTCCCGAGCGCCGTCGGCGTCGGGGTGACCGTCGTTCTCGACCCGGTCGTCCGGATCGAGTGGAACGTAGACGTAGGGAAGATGGACTTCGTCCAGGATGCGCCGCCGCAGATCGCGCTCCTGCGGCTCTTCCGGTTGGAACTGCGGCACGACGATCAGCGGAACGGCGCCACGCGAGCGCGCCAGTCGTACCGTCGCTGTCAGGACTTCGCGCGTGACGGCCACTTCGCGTTCGACTGCGTCCGCGCTTCGGTATCCGAGGTAGCGGCGGATCAGCGTTGTGAGGCGCCAGTGATGCTGTGGCGGGAGCCAGACGAGACCGGATTCGAGGTGCGGGCGGTCGTCGTCGAGATTGCGGTCGAAGATCGACGGCGCGAAGAGCATCACGACGGCAACGGGATGCCGGAAGCGCGGCAGCTCGGTCGTGAGGCGGAGATAGGCCTGATCGGTGGCGAAGCCGGAGACCGCGATGTTGGCGGACTGCAGGCCGAGGATCGCCGCGGTTCGGGCGGCAATCGTCTCGGGCCACGCGAGCTGATGTCCGACCATGATCGACTCGCCGGCGAAGACGATCGTCGGCGCATCGAAGTCGGTCGTCGTCGCCAGCGAAGCAACGCGGTATCCGTTGCGGTCGAAGGTGTAGGTGATGCGGCGTCCGAGGTGTGCCACCGAGCCGCTGCGGGAGACGTCGAACAACCAGCCGAGTCGCGCATCGAGATGACTCCGTGGCTCGGTCCCGCTGGTGAACACCGCGGGGGCAGCGGTATGTCCGGACCGCAAGACCAGCTCCGTGGCGCCGAGTGCCAGAACGATCGCGAGAGAGATCGTGAACAGAGACAGCGGATCGCGGGCGAGAAACCGTCCCACGAGCCGCGCCGCGAGAACGATCGCCGCACCGACGACCGCGACGGCGATGCGGACGAACAGCTCGTTCCGGACGATCTCCTCGCGCGGCGTCCAGTAAGAAGGAAGGAAATGGCGATCGAACCACGCCTGATTCGCGGCGGCGGCCGCGGCGATCAGGGCACAGCCGATGCATGCCACTGCAGTCTCGGCAAATCGACGAAATGCTTGCGACCGATCGGAAGTCATCGTCTTTTTCGATGGACCGCCTTCTGAAGCCGGTGCATCACTGGATCTGGAGCGATCCGGAGCGGCGCGTGCAAAAGCTGCTCCGGTTCAGCGAGACCGAGACCGACGGTGGGCGCGATCTGCTGCGCGCCGCGGAGCTGACATCCGATCCGTTGCTCCGGCGGCTGTACCTGGTCCACGCCGCCGACGAGCAGCGCCACGGCGTCCTCTTTCGACGGCGCGCGGCGGCGTTGCTGCACGCGACGGGAGCGAACGGCCGGACAGCGTCAGGTGCCGAATGGCTGCCTGCCGCCGGCCACGGCCTCGACGACCTCGACGTCGGCCGCGAGTCCGATGCAACGATGCTGGCGTTCCTGCACGTCGCCGAAAAATCGGCGGCGAGTCGATTCACCGTCTATTCCGAGGTGCTGCGCTCCGATCCGGTCACGCAGCGCGTCTTCCACGACATCCTTCATGACGAGATGTTCCACATGAACTACACGCTCACGCAGCTCGCGCGCGTCTCCCCTGAACGCCATCGCATCCGTCTCTGGCGCGCGCGCCTGTCTCGCCTCTGGAAGGCCTACCTGCGGATCGCCAGCGGAATCGCCGGTGTGATCGGCGGCGCGATTCTGACCGTCCAGTACTTCGTGGTCCTGCCGCCGTTCGCGTGGCTCGCGAAGCGAGCGGCACGCCGCGAGCGGGCCGGCTGGTCCGCCATCGCACCCGAGCGCAACAACGTCATGACGCGGCAGTACTGACATGAAGATTCTCGGGATCTCCGCTCACTATCACGATGCGGCGGCCGCACTGGTCGTCGACGGCGTGCCGGTTTGTGCGGTGCAGGAGGAGCGGCTGTCGCGCCGCAAAAACGACGCGGCCTTCCCCTTGGCCGCAATCGAATGGTGTCTCGACCGCGCCAGGATCGATCCCGATGCGCTCGACGCCGTCGTCTTCTACGAGCGGCCGATGCTGAAGTTCGAGCGCATCCTGACCTGCGCGTTGCGAGCGTTCCCGCGCTCCTGGCGGACGTTCCCGAAGGCGATGAAGAACTCGCTCGGCGAGAAGATCTGGGTGCGCGGCATCATCTCGTCGCACCTCGGCGTCCCCGCGCGCAAGGTCCTCTTCGCCGAGCATCATCAGTCCCACGCCGCCGCCAGCTTCCTCACCGCGCCGACCGAGCGCGCCGCGATCCTCACCACCGACGGCGTCGGCGAGTGGGCGACGATGACGATCGGCCGCGGCGAGCGCTCTCGCGGCGGTGCGGCGTCGCTCACGCTCCTGCGCGAGATCCGTTTTCCGCACTCCCTCGGCATGCTCTATTCGACCTTCACCGCGTACCTCGGCTTCCGCGTGAACGAAGACGAGTACAAGGTCATGGGCCTCGCCGGCTACGGACGTCCCACGTTCGTCGATGAAGTGCGCCGCCTGATCCGCCGTACCGAGGATGGAGCATTCACGCTCGATCTCGACTACTTCGACTATCACACCACCGCGTCGCGCTCGTATTCATCGCGCTTCGTCGATCTCTTCGGACCGCCGCGCAATCCCTACGAGCCGATCGACCTGGCGACCGACGACGGAAAGCGCTTCGCCGATATCGCCGCGAGCGTGCAGCGCGTGCTCGAAAACACGCTCGTCGACATCGCTCGCGCGCTCCGCACCGAGACGGGGCTTCCCGACCTCTGCCTCGGCGGCGGCGTCGCTCTGAACGGCGTGGCGAACGCGCGGATCCTCGGCGAATCGGGCTTCGAGCGCGTCTTCGTTCCGCCCGCTCCCGGCGATGCCGGCTGCGCGTTGGGCGCCGCGCTCTACGCCGACCGCATTCATTTCCGAAACGGCGACCGTGAAGTTCCCGATCACCCGTTCTGGGGACCGTCCATCGCGGACGACGAGCTCGCGCGCGTGGCGCACGAAGACGGACAGCACGTCGAACAGATCGACGATGCGGCGCTGATCGGACAGACCGCCGGCGATCTGGCCGACGGACGCATCGTCGGCTGGATGGACGGCGCGCTCGAGTTCGGCCCGCGCGCCCTCGGTCACCGCAGCATCCTCGCCGCGCCGCACGACGTCTCGATGCGCGACCGGATCAACCGCGAGATCAAGTACCGCGAGGAGTTCCGCCCGTTCGCCCCGGTGGTCCCGATCGAGTCGGCCGGCCGCTACTTCGAAATGCCGGAAGGCGGCGCGAGGCTGGGGCGATTCATGTCCGGCGTCTTTCCTGTCCGCCCGGAGTGGCGCTCGCGCCTCGCCGCGGTGACGCACGTCGACGGCACCGCGCGCGTGCAGACGCTCGAACGTGCGATGGCTCCCCGCCTCTACGCGCTGCTCGAAGAATACGAAAAGCGCAGCGGCATCCCGGTCCTGCTCAACACCTCGCTCAATCTCGCCGGCGAGCCGATCGTGAACCGGGCCGTGGAGGGGTATTCGACCTTCCTTCGCTGCGGGATCGACGTGCTGGTGGCGGAGCGGACGCGCGTCGTGAAACGCGGCTCGCTGCTGGCGAAACGGAAGGAGGACGTGGCGTGATCAGGAGACGGGGACGCATTCAACGCGGCGCGATCGTGCTGGCCAGCGCCGGCGGCTCGATCGCCGAGCTCGCGCGTGGTCTCTGGAGAAACGATACCCACAAACGCTGGATGATCCCGCTGGCGGTCTTTCTCTGTCTCACCGGTCTGCTGCTGATCCTGGCGACGACGGTGGAGGCGCTGGCGCCGTTCATCTACTCGATCTTCTAGTGGACTTCGACGACCTCTTCGTCTGCCCCGAATGCGCGGACGCGCTGACGGCGGAGTGGTCTTGTCGAACGTGCGCGAAGTCGTTCCGCCAGTCCGACGGCGTTCCCGATCTCCGCGCCGCGGTCGATCCCGGAACGGAACGCGTCCGCGAGTTCTACGAGCGTTCGCCATTCCCCGCCTACCCGCCGCGCGACAGTCTCGAGTGGCTCCGAGCGCGCGCGGAGCGGAGCGAATTCGCGCGGATGCTCGACCGCGCGATCCCCGGCGACGCCACGATCGTGGAGGTGGGTTGCGGGACCGGGCAGATGAGCCTCTATCTCTCGCGCGCCGGCCGCCGTCTGGTCGGTGCCGATCTCGCTCGCGCGTCGCTGCGCCTCGCTGCCGGCGCGGCACGGCGTTTCGGACTGGAGCGCGCGGTTCGCTTCATCCAGACCGACCTGCACCGGCCCGGCCTCCGCACCGGCGCGTTCGACGTCGTCTACTCATCGGGCGTGTTGCATCACACGCCGGACCCCAGCACCGCGTTCGCGCAGATCGCCCGTCTGGCACGGCCGGGCGGCTGGATCGTGGTCGGCCTCTACAACGCCTTCGCGCGCATTCCGCTCCGCGTGCGGCGCGTGATCGCGAGGATGTCCGGCTATCGCTGGACTCTCTTCGATCCGGTGCTGCGCGACCGGACGCACGAACCGGCGCGGCGCGAGGCGTGGCTGCGCGATCAATATCAGCATCCGACCGAGCACCGTCACACGCTCGGCGAGGTCCAGCGCTGGTTCGCCGCGAACGAGGTCGAATACGTCAGGACGTATCCCTCCGCGCTGCTCGCGAGCGAATCCGACGAGCTCTTCTCACACTGCGGCGACGCCTGGGCGCCGGAACAGTGGCTCGCCCAACTCACCTGGATGAAGGCGCTCGGCCACGAGGGTGGGCTGTTCGTCACGGTAGGGCGGCGGCGCGCTCTCATTTAACCCCGACTTTCCATCTCTCCACTAGGAAATCCGTGCGGTCTGGACCATACTGTCGACGGGTTCCCCCAACAGAGGAGACGATGGAAATGCGTCCTAACGTGTTAGGTCCGACTGCGATTGCTCTCGTCTTCTTCGCTGCCGGCTGCCAACAAAAGGAGACGGCCAACGCCGTCAAGCCGCCGGTGCGCGCGCTGAAGTCGATGGGCGCGACGGCTCTTTCCCCAACCCTGCCGCCCGACATTCCGGGAGGAGCGCCGGGGGCGACGCTCGCCGGCGCGGCGGCTTTCGCGTGGCAGGAGTTCTTCGCGCTCAACTGGCCCGCTGTGCCGCAGAACGGGCAGGTCAACACGCGCGGCGTCGCCGACGCGAGTCGTCCGTTCGGCGATCCCACCTACACCGGCCCGCTGGTGTGGGAGACCTATCGCTCGAAAATCGAGATCTTCCCCGGCAACGGGCAGCAGCCGCCGGGCTACACAGCGAACGGCGCCGATTACGGCTTCGACGCCGCACCGGTCTACAACTACCTGCAGAGCGTGCCCCCCTGCAACGGTCAGAGTCCCACCGATCCGACGCCCTTCGTCAACCTGGACGAGGTCACGCAGATCGGACTCGACACGATGTACGCCGGGATCGTTCCGCCGGCGCCGACGCCGCAGAACAGCGACCCGCAGCGCCTCCGTTTTCTCGCCAAAGCCAACCGCGCTCAATACGACTACGTCGCCGCGAATCAATACTGGAACCACGGCGGCAACTTCTATTCGGCCGTCAACACGTACACCAACTCGCTGAAGACGAATCAGGTACCGCCGCCTTCAGCCGGAACGGTCATCTTTTTCCCCGCGGGAACGGTGGAGGTCAAGGCGGGGTGGCGGATGCTGGCGCCGACCGAAGACGCGTCGCACTTTCATACCCAGACGGTCCGCTATTACGAAAACGCGGGCGGCGGCACACCGGCCAATCCCAAACCGTGCTACCGCGACGCCACATGGGGCCTCGTCGCCCTCCACATCATCCACAAGACGCCGACCGCTCCGAGCTTCATCTTTGCCACGTTCGAGCAGGCCGACAACATCCGCAGCGCCGCCAACGGGCAGCCGGTCGAGGATGCGAACGGGAACATCATCAATCCGCCGCCGGCGGGCACCCAGCCGACCTCTCCCTATCCGACCTATCAGGACGGCTACAACGCCACGACGCACCAGCCCGATCCGACCGTCACGGTCGGCAACCAGCCGTTCTGCACGAATCACGGAAGCCAGGTTTTCTACCAGAACCTCTCGCCGGGGTTACCGAAGGGAACGGCGCCGGGCAGCGGCGTCTGCATCAACACGCGCTACTTCCAGATTCCGTCCGACGTCGTCGCCGCCAACGTCCACGCACATCAGCAGCTCACCGCGGCGGGCGCCGGCGGCCCGTGGCAGTACTACAAGCTCGTGAATGTGCAGTACCGGCCGTTCGACGTGGCGAACATCGACCATTCGAACCCGAACTCGCCCAACAACCCGGCGACGTTCGCCCTCGCCAACATCGTCGTCGAGACCAACAACACCCTGCAGGCGTTTCAGGGCGCGCTGATCGCCACCGGTCCCGACGCCGGCGTGAAGACGTCCTACAACAACGCCGGCGGACCGTTCACCAACGTCCATGTGGCGGGTGCTGCGGGAACGCCATATCAGGCCTTCAACATGGGCGGATGCATGGGCTGTCACGGAAATGCGCAAGTGGCCGGTACCGACTTCAGCTTCATTCTCGACTTCGGCGGCGTCAACTTCCCCGAGTATCCGGAGGCGAGCCTCGACGCCAGCCGTACCGCCCACTACCTCAAAGGCTTCCCACCGCTGCGCTGAAGGAGACGACATGGCCACGATCTACAAGATCCATCCCGCGATCGGCGTTGCGCGCGTCGGCTCGAGCTCAGAGTTCTACATCGCTCCGGAAACCGGCGGCGGCCTTCCCACCGATCCTGCGACCGGGCAGCCGGTGACGAGCTTCCGTGACTCCGCGGGCGATCTGCTCAAACAGGCGCAGCGCTTCCGGGTCTTTTCTTATGACGACACGAATCCGAACGACCCCGGCACCGAGGTCGTCGCCGGCAGCGGCGGCGTGGCGGCGATCGAGTGGACGGTGTACCTCGCGAACAAGAAAGCGTGCTGGTACCAGTTCGAGCAGCTCACCGGCTCGGGGATGGAAGGGGACGCCGGGTACATCGCCAATGGTCCGAGCGTCAATCCGCTGCGGAATTTTCTCGTCACCGATCCGGCGGCGCGGCAGGCGTTCATCATCGATCCGGGGCCGCGAACGGTGGGGGGGAGCGGCAACCCGACGTCGGCCGACTTCACCGTGAGCGGCGACTTCAGCAATCCGGCCCTGACGAAGCCATATCCGATCACCACCCTCGGCTCGATTCAGCTCGACGCCAACGGAAACCTCCTCGTACTGGCGGGCAACGGCGCCTCCGGCACCACGAATCTCCACCCAACCGTCGGCGTCGCGCCCCCACCGCCGCCACCGCTGCCGCCGTCAACCTACGAATACGTGCTAACGACGTATCCGAACAACGACGGCTGGTTCGACGACGTCTCCGACGGGCCGGTGACCGCGAATCTCGTTCTCACCGACGGCACGCAGCACCCGGTCGACGTTCCGGCCTGGTGTCTCGGCGGGCCGCCGAAGTACGCGCCGCAGATCGTCAACCAGGTCACCCTCTACGACGCCATGTACGACATCGCCGTGCGGAAACAGAACTACAACCCGGCCCTGTACGCCAACCGAGCGTTCAACCCGCAGTATCAGGTCGACTTCGACAACGAAGTCGCGCCGATCCTCGCCCGGCCCGACGCGTACCAATGGGTCGCCGAGATCCCGCCGCAAGGCGTCAGCCAGCACGTCGGCATCACCCAGGACGCCGGACCGGACTTCCCCCAGTACATCCTGCGCTCGCCGGCGGTGGCGGGAGGCACGAACCTCGGCGTGAACCTGATGCCGAAGCTCGCGGGCGACAATCCCATCAGCGACACCACGATGTCGAAGTACCTCACCCTGACGCAGACGCAGTACTTCCTGATCCAGCAGTGGGTGAACGGGATTGTCCTTCCCGCGTGTACGACGCGGCCCCCACTCTCGCCGGCGGCCGCCCTCGATCGCGCCGCGCTGGAGAACTGCGTCGGCGGCGCGTTCTGTCCCGGCATCGAGATGACGTGGATCTGCCGGAACACGACCATCTATTCGGACACCTTCCGCATCCGCCACGCCCCGAACCCGCAACAGGGGCATCTGAGTCAGACCAATGGCGACAACAACGACTACAGCGGAGGTCTGGAGCCGGGCGACATCGTCAAATACATGGCCCAGCCGTGGCAGGCCGACTTCAACGAGTGCTCCAACCAGCCGATCAATCCCGACCCCAATACCAACATCCTGCCGGACAACATCCAGGGCGTGACGTTCTGGTGGTGGCCGGCGGAGCGCCCCTTCTTCTTCTACCCGAGCGTCGACAATCCCGCGGGCGAACAGTTGCCGTGGACGCGGGGCTTTTACAACGACCCCAACAACGCCACCGTCGCGACGCCGAACCTGGGCGACATGCAGATGGTCGTCAACTGGAAAGACCTCGGCTTCATCGTTCTCCAGCAGGGACCGACGGGCCCGCAGTACCTGGAGATCGAGCGGAACACCGCGGCGATCGATGCCTATACGCCTCCGGGACCGGCGCCCCAGGCGATGGCATTTGCCGTCGAGGGAACGGCGGCCGCGCGGGCGACGGGCAGGACTCAGCCGCGGGCGATTCATCGACCGCCACGGATTCCGCCGAACCTCGAGTGATGGCATGACCGTCCGCCGCGACGTCCTCGTCGCAGGCGCCGGTCCGGCCGGACTCGCGCTGGCGATCGAGTTGTCGCGCGTGCCGGCGCTTTCCGTCGCCGTCGTCGATCGGTTGCGGCCGCGACGCTCGCGCTTCGGCGAGACGCTCGCTCCCGACGCCGGACCATTGCTCGCGCACCTCGGTGTCGACGCGTTTTCCGCCGGCGAGCACTCACGCTGTCAGGGAACGATCGCCGCATGGGAAAGCGACGAGGCGCACTACACCGACTTCCTCTTTCATCCGAGCGGCCACGGGTGGCGCCTCGATCGCGAGCGCTTCGATGCCGCGCTCGCCGTGGTGGCGGAGCGATGCGGTGTGGTGCGGATCGACGGAGAGGTTGGAGCCATCGCGCGCGAGGACGGCCAATGGCGGCTGACGATCGGAGAGACCAGCGCCGCAGCACGATTCGTCGTCGACGCCACCGGCAGGCCGGCGGCCGTCGCCCGGCGGCTCGGCGCGAAGCGAGTAGTCGCCGACTCGCTCGTCGGGATCGCCGGCGTCTTCGAGAGTGCGCGCGCCATTGCCGAGGAGCGGTGGGCGCTCATCGAAGCCCGCCGCGATGGCTGGGGCTACTCCGCGGACCTGCCCGATGGCCGGGTTGCCGTGGTGGCCATGACCGATTCCGATCTCGCACACGCCGCGCGTCTGAACGACGCGCACGCCTGGCGCCAATGGATCGAAGAGCTGCCGCGAATCCGGGAGCGGACGGCGGGAGCGACGCTGGTGGATGGGCCGGCCATCGCGTCCGCGGCATCCCACCGCCTCGATCCGCCGGCCGGCGACGACGGCTGGCTGGCGGTCGGCGACGCGGCGATGGCGTTCGATCCTCTGTCGTCACAGGGGATTTCGAAGGCAATTCGTTGGGGCATCCGCGCGGCGCAAACTGTAGGTGAATGGCTGGAGGGAAAGACGAGCGCGCTCTCCGCCTATGCCGGCGCCGTCGAGGCGGAGTACACCGCGTATCTCTCCGCCCGCAATCGTTACTACGCGATGGAGCGTCGCTGGACCGATGCGCCGTTCTGGCAGCGGCGAGTGTAGGCACTCCCGTTCATTCTTCGCCGGCGGAAGTTGGGGGTCGTATCTGGAAAATCAACTTAACTTGCACCGCTATCTCTTAAGTTGATTTTCCAGATACGACCCCAAGTTTCCGAAACTACGTGACGAAAACATAATAAATGGAGAAGCCCACGGCACTAGCCAAGACGAACGGTATCGGCAAGATGACCATCATCGCACACGCAAAGGCGCGGGCAACGCTCCACTCTTCGCACGAGTAATGAGTCGCGAACATCCGGATAGTGGCACCCATCACGATGCACGAGAGTGCTATTAGGGGCGGCCCCAGAGCCGCGGCTAGAACTTGCCAGACGCCGTTATTGGGATTGTTGAAACTTGTCACGGTCTGGTACATCGCTGCGAGTGGACCAGCCTTGCCGGCCTTCGCGGCGCTTACGATACCCAGTAGATGCATATTACCGGGTAACGCGACCAGCACGAGAACCGGAGCAAGCGCAGCCGTGATCACACTATAAAGCGTTAGCGTCTCGGCATAGTTGGACTTTACACCGTGAAGCTGCAGCGCCTTATGCAAAGCCCACGAGAACGACAATAGCACCACGTATTGCAACAGCATATAGGAAAGCTGAAAGCTAAGATTGTCGAGCTTTAGCCCATAATATGAATAGGCCGGAAGGGTCACCAAGATTGCGAGAAATAGCGATGAAAACCAAAGAGACGCCACCGCTCGAACACGTTGAGCATTTGTAACGTTTTCAGCCAGGAGTCTAGCCGCAACACCCGACATGTCCCACAAACTTGCCCACCATCGCTCCACGCGATCTAGCGCGAAAGTAAATGTGTCTTCAAGCGGGTTCCCCATCTATTCGACTCCAAAAGACACTTCTAACGAGCAAAGCGCTCCATAGTATGACCACGATCGCGTATGACACGAACATAACCCGCACAGTCGCACCGGTTCCGACAACCGCCAACGCTCCATAGGCGATGCCAAGCGCAACCGATGGTAGCGCGACGATGATGACCATCACACGAGAGCGTCGCATGAGATACTTTGCGACCATCGAAATTAGCCACCCGCAGCCAAACGTCCCGCACGCACCGGCTAGCGCCATGACACCCGCTATCGCAGCGTGCTCGCGACCACTCACGAACAGCGCTACTGCCAACACCAGGAGACCTGCGGTGTACCACAGACCGACGCCCCAGGCGATCATTTGCAGCCAGAGCGCACTACTTACGAGGATGATCGGCTGGTCGCGCATTCAACCTTCTACTCAGGAGTGTCGCGGCGATGTATTTTCCCTACCCCCATCGCACCGAAAACGGTGTCTGACCGGTTTCTAACCTGCGGGGGGTTCAGGTCGTCGGGATTTCGAGCGAGGTGAAGAAGCGCCTTGACGTTCGTCCCTAGTACCGGGATACGTCGTGGTCGACCGTCGAAACGTACGGCGCCGTCTCGAACCTCGCGTTCTTTCACTCCAGGAACAAGCCCTCGGACTAACGATCCTCGCGGCGTCGGCGGCGCTGTCGTTCGTGTTTGCGGTGAAGCGGTTCAGGTGGGTGTGAGGTCTTCTAACATCTATTTAGGAGCCGTCGACATTGCGTACGCCGTCAAAGTTCGAACGGCGACGAAACCACCTGTCGCTATTCCGATCAGACTAGAGCCGAAAGCCGATGACGGCTCGATTACAAGGCCAAACGACCGACCATCGTTGCCGAAATGAATACGCATGCGACCAAAAAAACGAGCGCCACGACGGCAGGAAGGCTCGGGCGACTGCTCACTTTGTCGGGACGGAGCTCGTTCCCAGCTCGCAGCGTTGCAGTTCGTCGAACGATATCTGGCCGTTGGTGACGTGGACCATCGCTACCATCCAATTGGGAAGGCTGCAGTTCGGTGGCGGGGTGAAGGTGCGCACGTGGCAGCCGCGCGTGTAAAACTGCACCGAGGCGCCCGCGTCGGCAATCGTGCCGATTCCGTGATAGAGGTAAATGAAGTACCGATACGTCCCCTCGGCGGTGTTTCGCACCGTCAGCGTCTCGTACGCGCCCGGATTGACCTGGTCGACGTCGAGTGTTGCGAAGGTCTCGCCGTTCGGCAGTTGGCCGATTTTCTGACCGAAGAAAACCGTCTGCGGACTCGGGAAGTGCGTCGCGTCGCTCTTCCAGAAATGCGTATCGAGATCGCGCGGCTCGTTCCGCCAGGTGAGGACGAAACGCGCGGCCTCGTCGCCTGTGAGGTCGGGGGAGAGCGGGAGTGCGGCCTTCGTGACCTTTCCTGCTTGAATGTCGTACTCGCGCTCGGACGGGCAGAACCCCGGCGCATCGGCGGTGAAGGCGTGCTTGCCGGGCGGAAGCTCGAGCACGACGGAACGCTGCGGCTCCGGCGTCACGGAGCGCGTGCCTTCCTTCAAGTTCGCCAGCACCGACTGATCTTTCTGCGTCGCATTCGCGAGCGTCAGCTCGAGGCGGCCGAACGCCGGCGTGAGGTCGAGCGGGACGCGCAACGCCTGCAGCGCCGCCGCCTGGATGCGTGCGGTGCGCGGTTTGTAGCCGGCGACGCGGGCCGTGTACGCGCCGGCTCCGCTGTTGATGCGGCCGATGCGCGCGACGAACGTGCCGCCGATCCGCTCCACCGCCGTCGTGAGCGTCCTGCCGGTCCGCTCCTCCGTGATGGTCGCTTGCCGGTTCGCGAGGTCGGTGTCGAAGACGGCGTCGCGCACGGCTAGGTCGAGATACGCCGGAGGGGTGAGGAAGAACGGGATCGCCAAAAGTCCCGCACCGATGACCACCAACGAGGCTAGGAACACCGCTGCCTTTCGATCATTCGCCGCGCCACTCATCGCAGCTCCTGGCCGGTCTTCTCGCGGAAGAAGGTCTCGAACGCGCGAATAGACGCGATGAAGCCGATGCCGTCGCCGATCGTGTTCGGCAGCTTCGCGCGGACGATGCCGAGGACCGTCCAGTCATCGCGGACGAAGACGGGTCCGCCGCTATTGCCGGGGTTGACATTCAGACCGGAGGTTACGAAGACGTTCTGGTCGCGCATGTAGCGGGAAAGGCTTCCCTCGCCGGAGATCGAGGCGCTGTCGCGCGACGATGCGCCCTCCTGCATCAGGGGATATCCGATCGTCACGAGGCGAACGACGGAGTTCTGTGTCTCGTAGGTCGCGGCGTTCGCCAGCCGCAGCGCCGGCAACGTTTCATCGCTCATCTTGAGCAGCGCGAGATCGTCCTCGGGCGATAGGCCCTCGACCGTCGCGGTGTGCTCGAGCCCCTTGTAGTCGACGAGATGCACCGGACCCGTGCAAGGCTGTCCCTCGCCGAATATGTGCGCCGCCGTGGCGACGTATCCCGGCTTGACGACGAACGCGGTGCCACTGTGCTCCGCTCCTCCGTCGCACACCGCGCGGACGTTGAGGATGCTCTGCCGCAGCTTCTGGAGTTGCTGCGGATCGAGCGACGACGCCTTCTTGAACCAGGCGTGGTCCTTCACGAACAACCAGTGCGTCCACTCGACGTCGACCCAGGCGAATGCGGTGATGAGCAGGCCGGCGGCGAAGAGGCCGGCGAGCATTGCGGTGCCGTGTGCTGGTTTCGTTCGCGCCATGACTCACCTCGCGTCCAGCTGTCCGCCGCAAACGGCGCAGGTCTCGCCTGCGGCGACGTTCTCGTAGCAAATCGGACATTGCACCAGCATGGCAACTGGAGGCGCCGGCTCGGTCACGAGTGTGGCGAGGCCGCTCGCCTTCACGCCGTTGCCGTTGCCGTTGTCGCTCGCGGTCGTGTCGCTGACCGTCAGCACAGGCGTGCCGACCGCAGGGACCGGCGGACCGAGCTTCGGGTCGTAGCCGCAGTTCGGGCAGGGGTATTGATCCTCGTAGCCGCGGAAGGTGAAGCACTGGGGGCACTCGAGTTGCTCGCCCTCACGCATCGGCTGACCGCATTTCCAGCAGACGTCGAGGTCATCCGGTACGCGCGTCTCGCCGCAGTGCGCGCAGACGACGTGGCTGGTGAACGTCGTCTTGCAGCTGGTGCAGAAGATCGCGCGGCGGTCGAGGCTCGTGCCGCAGCTTGGGCAGGGCCGCTCGCCGAAACGGCGGTCGACCGGGACGACCGGAGTGGACGGGCGCGGCGCGACGACCGGCTCTTTCGCGGCGCTCTTATCGATCTTCGCGAGGTCGAGGGCGAAAATGTCGCGCCAGACGATTCCCTGGAACACCGCCGCATCCTCGGTGCGCTCCGCGTATTGCCCCGCCGTACGGCAGAACGGCTGGAGCGCGTTCTGGTACTGCTCGTAAGTGAACTCGGTCTCGAGATCGCCGCCGGAAACCGCTTTGAAGTGACGGAGAAACTGCTGTCGTTCGACAGAGTCGGCGATCAGCTGCTTGAGACCTTCGTTGGCCTGATGCAGGACGGCGTATTCCGGCGAGTACTGCGTCGCGCTGATTCCCGGCACGCCGCTGTCGAAGTGGCGCGGCGAGTGGATCTTCTTCATATAGAAGTCGAGTAGGAGCCGGTAAAACGCGAGCTTCTTCTGCTCGCGCAGCAACTGGATCGTTTTCTCGATCTTCTGCAGCAGGTAGCGGCGGTGCGTCATGTGTTCGGGGCGGTTGTCGCGGTAGAGGAAGTCGACGGCGTGAGCCTCGCCGCCAAGGTTGATCTCTTCGACGGTGAAGTCGGTCACCTGCTTGTAGCCGAAGCGGAACGTGCGATTGTCCCCGTCGGTCGCCATTGGCTGCACGTTGAGCAAGCCGAGGACGCGCGCCAGCACGAAGGCCTGCAGCGACTCGGCGTACTGCCGCGCCTCGGCCGGCTGCTTCGGAATGAGATCGCCGAACTGGAAGCGATTCTTGTCCGTGTGCAGCTCCTCCTTTTCCGCGAACGCGGAGTAGGCGGCGCTCAGGCCGTGCGGCGCGGTGACGGATGCGGGGTAGAACGCCGGGATGCCGGCGAGCTCCTGATAGAAAACGATCATGCCGCGGTGCTGCGTGCCGATGTTTTGGAAGCTCGGCTGCGCATCGCCGCCTGACTGCGCGTTGCGCACGAGCGTCTGGAAGTCCTGTACGTGTTGGGCGTTGCCATCGACGTCGAAGCCGATGAGGCATTGCCGCTGCTGCATGCTGACGGGCGGCATGCCGGTGTGCTCGAGCCCGCGGCCGCTCGGCGCCGCCCACACTTTCGAGAGGCGGTATGCCTGGCGAACCATGTCGGTGCGCGTCCGTGCGTCGACGCGCTCGTCCTCGAACAGCATACGGAGCGCGTCGGGCTGCTCCGGCAGCTCGACGATGTGATCGCGGCACTTCCCGAACACAGCCTCCTCCACCGCCTCGGCTGGCGTGCGCTGGATCTTCTTGAGCGCGTCGAGCAGGCGGTCGACGGAAAAGACCTCCGTCAGGATGGTGCTGCCTATCTTGCGTAGCGTCTGCGTCTCCGTCACCGCGTCGCCCATCCAGCGCGCATACCAGGCGTCGACGTCGCCCTCGCGGAAGAGGCTCAGCGCCAGCTCCGACTCCTCCGGTTTCGCGAAGTACGCGGCCTTCTTCTCGAGCTGCTTCTTGACGCGGGCGAAGCTGGCGAGCAGGTCGTGGTAGCGGCCAAGCAGACCGTCGCCGCCCGGATGGTCGGGGCCGAGGAAACGATCGAGCTCGTCACAGATCTGGCGTCCGCGTTTGGCGATCTGCTTTCCGACGCGAGCGTGGAAATGGTTGTAGAAAGCGCCTCGGTCGCTCTCGTCGCCGCGGTCGTCGACAAGCTTCTCGTAGTCCCGATTGAGATCGGCGGCGCGGAAGAGAACTTCGTGCTCGTGGCGGCCGAGGTCGAGATGCAGCTTGTTGAGCGCATCGCCGTAGTACTGCACGCGATTGACCCAGGCGGGCACCTGCTCGTCGAAATACTTCATGTACCGGAAGTTCTCGTTCGGATTGCGCAGCAGCGCCTTGAATGCAGTGAGCACGGAGAGGGCGTAGCTGATGCCGTAGTGCGGGTCGTCGCACAGCTCCGCTGCCTTCTTCTCGATGGCGGTCTTTACTCGCTCGAGGTAGGTCCGCATGTTCGTCTCGATGCGGCGGATCCCGATACCCCACTCGTCGGAGTTGTCGGAGTCCTCGTGCGCCAGGAAGTCGTCGAGCTCCGCGCGTCGCGTGGCAAGGAGCGGTGCTTTCTCCCCGTTCGGCGCGGCCTGCAGCTCGACGCGCAGCGACTGCGCCTTCTGCCAGAGGTAGTTCTCGAACGTCCGGCCGCCGCCCTCGTCAAAGACCATGAGGGCGTCTTCGATATCGATGCGGTCGATGACGCCACCGCCGTCGCGCCGCTCGTAGCGGCCCTGCGCGCATTGCACGCTCTCATCCGCTAGGAGCTTGAGGAAGAGGTGTTCCAGCGGATCGTCCGCCGGCGTCTTCTCCCAGTAGTCGAGCACCTTCGCCGCGAGGCGGCCGGCGCAGGCGTTCTGCACACGCTCGGTTGGGAAGGAGATCGTCGCCAGGCCGAACGAGCCGAAGCGGCAGGGGAACATGTCGCCGACGATCGCCTTGTGCGTGGCGTCGCTGCCGCGGCGCAGTGCCTCGTTGAGGAAGTTGTGCGTGTAGACGTTCAGGTTGAACTGCTCGAGGTTCACGCGCGTGGCGCGCTTCATCGCTGCGAATGAGCCGACCGAGTAGTCCTGGTACAACATCTCCGCGATCATTCGGTAGGCGTCGAGCTCCTTGCCGCTCGAGCCGATCATCAGCTCCGCCTCGTTCTGTCCGTCGAGCAGGTACGTGCTGCTGAACGGCGGCGGGAGCATGCGTTGGGTGTCGTGCGGATTCCAGTCGGCCGTGAAGTGATGGCCGAAGGTGTAGTGGTTGAGCTCCATGAGCGCGGCGTAGCCGTTCGCGCGTACGCGGTCGGCTCCGGCGTAGCCGGAGAAGAACGCGGGCAACATGAGGATGCCGATGCGCTCCGCGTCGGGGAAGTAGCGGCGGGCGAGGAAGCCCATGTCGAGGAACGTACCGCCGCCGGTACCGCCCGCGATGGAGGCGATGATGACGACGCGCTTGTTTGCGGCGTTGAAGTTGAAGCCGAGGCGCGAGGCCTGGGTGAGGATTGACGCGTCGCTCAGCTCGCGCCGGCACTGCTCGAGCCGGCCGGCGATCTTCTGATGGTTCGACGCATCGAAGAAGCCGAGGCGGCTGGCGAGTCGCACCTGGCCGGCGCCTTCGCGCAGATCGCCGAGGTGTCCGATCTTGCCGCCGGCCGGAAACCAGCGCTTCACGTTCGGGAAGTGCTCGAGGTGCTCGACATACTTGCCCGTGCCGCCCTGCACCGTCAGGTCGATGCGCTCGGTGGGCGTGAAGCGCACCTGCTCGTACAGCGGATCGTCGGACGCGCGCAGGTCGTACTGTTCCGCCGCCGTCTGGTTCATGTCGGTATCGAGATGCATGAAGCGGAGGAACGGCAGGCGGTCGAGCGCGCCGTACCGCTCGACGATCTTGCGGCGCAGGCGAAGGACGACCTCCTTGCCGCTGCCGCCCAGGCCGATGATCATCGTCGGCCCGACGGGTTGGTTGTTGACCAGGACGGGCGGAAGTGCAGCTTGCAACAGTGAATCGAGACTCATGTCGGCTCCTCGTTTATGCCGGTACCTTCCGCAGCAGGAGAACGGTGCCGGAGATCAGCCACCACAGGGCGAGGAAGAGAGCCATCCACGGCAGCCATGCCCAATAGAAGCCGACGTCCAGCACCACGTACAACGACACGAAGATCCAGGTGAGGGTGAAGAGAAAGAAGAGGTTCCAGAAGATCGTCTTGCAGAACTCGTCGTGGTAGTACCGGAGGAAGAACGGGTACACCGCTTTATAGAGGACCATCCAGATCATCAGCACGACGAGGAAGATGCCGGCGCCGCGCAGCATCGTGTTGCTCGACTGCGGGATAGCGGGGTCCGCGGTCTGCGCGGCCAGTAACAGCGTGGGAAGGTGCATGACGGCTCCTTTTCAGTCTCACGGACGGCCGGGTCGCAACGGGCGTCCCGGCGGCGGGGGCGGTTTGGAGGATGGCGAGCGCGGTGGCGGCGAAGCGGCGCGTGCGGTGGGAGCGTTCGCTTTGGGCGGCGGCACCTTCTGCGTGCCGCCCTCGGCCTTGATGGTCATGCGGCGCGTCCCGCCGGGAAGTCTCACGTCCCACTCGCCGTCGGTTGCCGGCACGACGGTCAGGTCGGCGGTTGCGGCAACTGGGTGAAACGCGTACGTGGCGAACATGCCGCGCGATAGGCGGCCGAGCAGCTTTCCTTCGTGCATGACGTTGCCACTGCCGAGCCGCCGCAATGCGAACAGCCACTCCGGCGTGCCGGTGACCCGGATGCGGAAGATCTGTTTGCGCGAGAGCAGAAAGCCGGCAATGCCGGCGAGCACCGCGAGGACGGCGAGGATCGCAAGGAGAATCGCGGTGCGCCTCGGGGTTGTATGCAGTTCGAAGCTCACCGGGGCGAGGCTGGGTTGCACGTTCGAGATCGTGGCGACGTTCTGGACCTCGAAGATCTGCTCCGCGTGATCGATGCCGAAGATGCCGGCCATCCGCTGCCTCTCGAATTTCACGCGAATGTCGGTGAACGACATCCGCACCGCGCCGGTGTAACGCACCGTCGCGCCGTTCCACGCGAGCCGGACCCACTCGGCGAGACCTTTCGGCGTGAACGACACCGGCTGCTGCGAGTGCAGCAGCGCTTCGACGCGCCGTGAGCCGTTCGGCGGAATCGGCTGGTCGATCGATCCGCCGACGGAGTCGAACACTTCGGACGGAATCGCCTGCGCGCCGATGTCGTGCTGTGCCCACTCCTCCGGCACGAACGAGTCGCCGATGGCGAGCTCGTACCGTCCTGCGGTCACGGAGTGCTGTGTGAGATAGCTCTTGATCTCGCCGTCGAGCGCGAGCCGCACATTGTCGCCCTCGGCGAATGTGCCCTTCTCGCGGTCCTCCACCACCAGCTGGAGATCGGCGCTCAGCACCATCGGCTCGATCGAGAGGTTCTTGAGCTTGAGATGCTCGCGGCCGGCAAACAGGTCGCCGCCGCTCTGCAGCCGCTTCGCATTGCTCAGCTCACGGAAGCGTTGGTCGTACGACGCCAGCGTGGGGTTCGGGACGGGCGCCGCGGAGACGAGAATGCCGTACACCGCGAACGTCGCCGTGTGGCCGTTTTCCTCGAGCGCGTACTTGAAGAGGTGCACCGAGCGGTACTCGTCCTGGTGTGCCAGCGATTCGAAGAACTGCTTCACACCGATGTCAGGCTCGCCGGCGTTGGTCTCCACGATGTTGTCCGTAACGAGCCATACGACGCCTGTGAAGTCGCGGCTGAAGGCATTGAGCGATTCGGTCAGGTACGTGCTGTTGCCGGTGCGCGGTGGAAAGTGCGCGATCGCGTTCGCAGCCCGAAAGTCGCGCAGGGGCACGTCCGGCTGGATCTGCTGAACGTCGGCGGGAGTGAAGCGATCGTTCGATGTGAACGTCCACATCCCGGCGGTCGTGCCGCCGATGACGCTTTGGCGCTGGACGAAGTCATCGAGCCATTGCGCGAATGTGGGCGACTGATAGACATAATGGACACCGAGCTGCTCGCGCGTCTGCCGGCCGGGACTGCCGGGCGGGAGGTAGCCGGGATACATGCTGCCGGAGTTGTCGAAGAGGATGCGGACCGGCAGCGCGCCGTCGCGCGCGAGCGGAGCAGCCGCCGCGGGCAGAGCCGCCGCAATGACGAGGCAGCAGAGCGCGAGCCTCTTCACCGCGGCGCGCCTTTCTCTCGGAGCTCGCGTAGCTCGACGACCCCGTCGCGGTTGCCGGCGGCGATGTAGCCGTCGAACGATGCGAGCGCGGTGATCGGCGAGTCAGCGCTGCCGTCGAGGCGCCACACCTCGTGCCGCGGCAGGTGCGCGAGCGCGTACAGGAGGACCCGGCCGTCCTGCATGCCGACGACGGCGGCGGCGTTGTGGATCACGATCGGCGACGGCGTCGCGGGGCGGTCGAGCGGCGCGAAGCTGTCGCGGATCGCGGAGCGCGCGAAGAGCACTCCTTCGCTGTCGATGCGGACGCCGTCGCGATCCCATGCCCCCTGCTCGTCGTGCGTCAGCGCGAACAGCTGCGTGTCCTCCTCCAGCGGCTCTTCCACGGCACCGGTCGCGGAATCGATGCGATGCAGCCGGCGCGTCGATCCGAAGATGGCGAAGACGGCATCGCCGACGACGGCAATCGGCTGCTCGATCAGACCCTGCAGCGACACGGGATGCGTCACGACCTCGTCGCCGGCGATGTGCAGCCGCACGCGTCCGTTGTCCTCTGAGAGAAACACGGCGCTGCTGCTTTCCGGATCGGCGGCGAGCCAGCTCGTACGCGCGGCGCGGTGCAGTGCGCGGACGGTAGCGCGCGGCGGATTGCCACTCTGCTCGATGACGCACACCTCGCGTGCATCGCCGGTGGCGACCGTGGCGAAAACGCGATTGCCGGCAGGCGTGAGCGCGAAGAGCGGGATGCCGTCGAGCGGCAACTGCCACAGCGGCCGCACCCGCGGCGGATCGAGCGTCATCGGCCCGAGGGCGTACGCCGTAATCTGATGGCGCGTCGAAACGTAGAGGACGCCGTTGCTGATGCACGGCTCGGCCATGACCGGCCCCTGCGTCTGGAAGCGGCACACGCTGGAAGCGCGCACCGGGTCGGCCACCTCGATCGTGCCGCCGTTCGAGACGGCGATGAGGTGGCCGTCGCAGGCGAGCAGCGAGCGACAGGCGTCGCCGAGGCGTAGCGTCAGCGACGATTTGTGCGCTGTCCACTCGGCCGGGCCGCGCGCGGCATTGAAGCCGAGGCGTCGGGCGCCGCCTTTGTAGCCGGCCCAGTTCGATGCGGAGGGCGGCAACGGCGCGGAGCAGGCGCGGCAGAAGTTGGCGAACGCGCGATTGTGCGCGTTGCACCGGGTGCAGCGCCGCAGCACGTGCCCCTTCGCGCAGCGCGCCGCTCCCGCGGCCGCCTTCGCCGCACAATTCGGTTCCGCACAGGCCAGAGTCACGCGATCTCCTCAACGCATCCGATTCACGATTACCTCGGGCTGCCGGATGACCTGCTGCCCGCCCTCGATGAAGCCATTGCGAACGACACCAGTAATGACACCGTCCGCGAAGCGAGGGTCGTTGCTGGTGGCGCGGCCGATGTGGCGTGTGCTGTCGAACGGCGTTTTGCCTAGCTGCACCTCGATCGCCTCGACCGAGGCAACTTGCATCAGCTGGCGAATGAGCGCGGCGCCGTGCTGAAAATCGGCGCCGCGCTCTTCGAGGCCGGCCTGCTGCACGCGCTGGAGGTAGAGATCGGCAAAGGGAAGGAACGTGTCCGTCACCCAACGTTTGAAGCGGAAGTTGAGAGGGTTCGCGCCGTCGGCGCCGCCTTGCGCGGCAGCGAGGATGGCCGCGAGCTCGCGCGTGCGGCGCAACTCCTCGACGTCATTCGGACGGCGCTGGATCTCGCGATCGACGATGCGCGGGATGAGGCTGAGCTTGCGCACGAACTCGCGATACTCCTTGCACGGCGCGTAGACGGCATCGAAGCTCGACTGGAGATCGGCAGGAATCGTCTTCGGCAACTGATCGAGCAGCGGTTTCCACGGCGCATCGCCCACGGCCTCGTCATACGCCGCGCGGAGAGCCGGATTCGCGGAGAACTGCTTCCACGATTCGCAGAGGACCTGATGTTCGAGCGCGACCGGGTCGGACGTGCGCGCGCCGAGGTCTTTGCGCAGTTCAGCGATCGCGGCGGTGATCGAGGCGAGGTGCTCCTGTTTGAGGAGCGAGACTGCTTCAACCTTCCCGGTCAGTGCATTGCTCGTCGTCTGCAGCTGCGCGTCGATTTGCTGCAGCGCCGTATCGAGCTTGCCGGCGGTGGTCTGGAGATTGCGCGCGAGGCCGGCTTGATCGGCTCTTGCGCCCGTGAGCGCGCCGCGAACCTGGCGCAACGTGAAGAGCACCGGAATCGGTGAGCAGAAGATCGCGACACCGAGGATGCTCCATGGAAGCCAGGGGAACGGATCCTGATGGACTCTGATCTGAATCTGTCGAACGGGCGGCACGGGCTTCGCCGCAGGTGGCGGGGGTACAGGCTGCGGATGCCGCTCCACCAATTGGAGGACGAGACTGTGGAGCAGCACGGAGGAGAGCTTGGCGTACGGCTTAGTCCAGCCGCGCTCTTCGAACGCGGTCCGGACTTGCTCGATGACCGCGTCGGCGTCGGCGGCGGACGTCGTCTTGGCGGCGAACGCCGCGAGCGCCGCCGCCACCGCCTCGGTATCCGGCTTGTCGCAACCGGTCGCTGCGAGCTGGATCGCCGGCTTGCGACCGGCGCTCAGCTCCTTCAGGTAGGTCGTCATCGCCTCACAGCCCGCGTGAGCGGCGGGAGTGCTCGCGATCGTCAGCAGTAGTACGGCAAGACGATGCAGTTTCATCTAGTCACCTCCAGCTCTTCAGCGAACTGCGCGCGCGCTACGGCGACGTCGCCTTCCATGCGCGCCTCGACGGCACCGCTCAGCCGCCGGCCGCTACGGCTGCGGCGGAGTGTCACCGCAAGACGGAGCGCGCCACCGCCCTCGCGGGGTAGCTGCAGCGGAAGGGCGCACACGGTCGCATTCCCGCGCGGCGCGCGGTCGGCGCCCCAGAGCAGGTTCAGAAGAAACGCCGTACCCCCCGCTTCGCCCGTAAAGTGAAAGCCGGCAGTGAAGTGGCAGCTTTCGCCGATGGGCGGCAGTTGCGCCGGCGCAAGGAGCTCGACGGCCTCCCCGTTGCCCGTGTCGACGCGCAACGTTCCGTCGCGCGCGATCTTCAGCTGCCGCGCGCCGTCGCCCGACAACCAGCGCAGCGCGAGCGCGACACCCCGCACGGTGTGATCCAGCACCGGCACGGAGACGGCGTTGGCCGCGCCGAACGCCTTGCGCACATCGTCGAGCGCGAAGATCTCGCCGGCGAAGATCGTACGTTGCGGATCGAGCGGCTCGGGCAGAGCGGCGCGCACCTCCGCGGTTCTTGCCGCCACCCACGCGTCATCGAGCACGATCGCCAGCGCGCCGTGCGTGACACGCGACGAAAGCGACTCGGGCGAACCGGTGAGCAGTGCGAGCAGTCCGCGCTCGAATGCCGCCGACGGAGCGGTCTGCAACGCGGCCGCAATGCGCGAGCTCCAGTGACTCCACCCGAGGGCGCGGATGGTCGTGGAGGAGGCGGTGCGGAAGACACGGGCGCCGTCGCGATCGTCGATCGTGACGCGATGCAGATGCAGATCGTCATCGGCTGCATCGAGCACGAGGCAGTCGACCGGCGCATCTTCGACCAGCGCCATCGCTGCCGCGATCTCTCGCCGCACGATGGTCAGCCGCCGGAAGCCGCGCCGCCGGAAGAGTTTCTGCAGGACCAAGCGGGTGGCGCTGCTGGCGTGCGCCGGCAGGATGACCACGGGGTCGATATCCCTCGGAGCGATGTGTCTATCCGCGACGAACGCGAATACCGCGTCGAGCAACGCATCGAGCAGCGCGAACGCAACTGCCGGCAGAGCGGCGGCGGCATTGCGGTCCGCGAGCGCGGAGGCCGAGGAGAGCACCTCGACCGGCGACGCGAGCTGCAACAGCGTGTCGGCAGCAGCCTGCGGATCCCACGGCCGCCGCAGCCCGACGCGACGCGCGCGCTGGAAGAGATTGCGCGGAGTCGCTTTCCCGAGCGCTTCCAGCACTTCATCCCAAGCGAAGTCGGGATCTTCCGAGATGCGGGGGTCGAACAGCACGCCGGTCGACACGTGCCGCGTCGCGATCTGCCGGATCTCCTGGCTGCACGGCACGAACTGGCCGTCGGCCATGACGAGCAGCGCGGAGAGCACGCGGCCGCAATCGATGATCAGGTGCGGTGTCATCCCATCCAACTCTCTTCCTCGTGCAGCCGCGCGGGCTCGATCGTCACCCGCTCGCCATTCGCGAATACCTCCAGCGTGCGGTTCGCGCCGATGGAGAAGGTGACGTCGCAACCATCGTGGCCGGCGGTGTCGATGGAGATCTGCCCGATCAGGCTGACGTGCGGGTTTCCGACGATGCGCCGCGACACACCGGTGTTCTGGTAGAACTTCAGATTGAGGTAGCCGCTGGGCGGCACCATGTCCGGCGGATACGGTTTCGTGCGCTCGATCGGGTAGCTCTCGCCGCGTTTGATGACTTCGTCGAACTCCGGCTCGATCGGATTCGTGAATGTCTCGACGCCATAGCTATGCGGCAGCTTGCGCCCTTCGCTGAGGAAGAGGATGCGCGCCTCGCGCGCCACGAGACGGTCGCGCATCGAGCCATAGAGCGCCGCCCCTTTTGCCACGCACACCTTGAGGTGCTCTTCCTCGAGCAGATCACGGTCATCGCCGAGGTTCGGGAACGTGGCACGGACGCAGCGGCGGATGTGCGGGAGGAGACTCTGCCGGCCGGTGTGGAGGATGTAGTCGACGTCCTTTGCCGCGATGCCGGCGAGTGCGAGCGACGCCTCGACCAGCTCCGTGCTCTTGGCCAGCACCGGTTGGAGAAGGTTCTCGAAGACGGTGTCCGGCAGCGGCGGGATCGTGACGGGAACCGGTGATTGCTGCAGGATCCCGCCTGTCACGCGGAGGATCAGATCGGGAGCGATGACGACCGGCGACGGCCTCCCGTGCGCGATCTCGATCTTCACGCGCTCCGCCAGATCCTTCCACTGAGCGCGCGCGCGCAGCAGTTGCTGCCATACGTCGAGCGTCCACTCTTCGCTGTCGCGGCGGCGCTCCAGGTCGCGGAAGTTCGCCGAGACCAGCGTCGTATCGAAGTCGAACTTGCGCGACGGCAGTTCATCGACGCAGCGGCGCAGCAACTCCTTCATCAGCATCACGTCGATGTGGTCGCCGCCGATCGTGTTGTCACCCATGTTCGCGAGGACGCGCAGCCCAGTGCCGCCGGCCTGGAGCTTCGTGACGTTGGCGATCGAAACGTCGAGCGTGCCGCCGCCGTAGTCGAAGACGAGCAGCGTCAGGCCGCGGTCCCGCGCAATCGCCTTCGTGATCGCGGCGGCGTCGCGGGTGCGGCGGAGGAAATCGATGTAGTAGAGGACCGCGGCGGACGGTTCGTCGAGAATGATGCCGGCATTCACCACCGCCCCCTCTTCGCGGTGCATCTGCTCGGTTTTGTGGACGCGGTCCTCTTCGGTATCGAGACCGGCCTCGCGGCACGCATCCAGGACGTCGCGAATCTGGAGGTCGTAGAAGTTCGCGGGGACGGTGATGATCGCGCGGCGGATATTCCACAACCCGGCATTGCTGGAACCGAGCTGCAGTTTCTTTTCGGCCAGCTCGACGAGCCGCTGGATGATGCGCGACGCGAGCTCGGCGGCCGAATACGCGCGGTCGAAGAACGTGCGGTCGCTCTCGTACCCCATCACGCGCTTGATCGAGCGCACGGTGCGGTCCGGCGCGGTGTCCGCCTCGTTGCGTGCCGCCTGGCCGATCTTGTAGGTGTAGGGATCGTCGAATACGAGCACGCTCGGGATCAGCTTCTCTCCCGAGTCGTCCGTCACCAGGTCGATGTCGCGCTGGCTCGCGCCCATGACGGCGACGACGGAGTTGGTCGTGCCGAAGTCGATGCCGATGTAGTCCTGGTATTCGCGCGTCTTCGCGATCGTGATCTCGACCGGGACGACGACCGGCGTCTGCCCATGCGGCCGGATCGTCACCGCTGCCGAGTGCTTCCCCTCGTCGAGCGTCCGGCGGCGGCAGAAGACCTTGAAGTCGAAAAAGCGGGCGAAGATCGTCGGCGAGGTGAGTGTCCGGGCGGCGGACTCGGCGCAGAGCAGTGTGAAGCGCGAGGCGCGCGCAATCACCTCGAGCCATGGCTGGTCGCTTTCGATCGACTCGATCTCGACGTCGGTCGTGCCGCGGTTGTCGATGCGCAGCGTCTGCGCGTAGTCGCGTTTGGCGACCGCGTGCGCGAAGCGGACGGCGGGCGGCTTCACGTCGAGCCGGTAACGGAACGTCCGCGCGCGGACGGGCACGGTGAGCACGCCGGCGCAGTTGCCGAACTCGATATGCACCGTACCGCTGTCGCCCTCGTCGCCGGCAAGGTCGTCGCCTGTCGCGTTCCAGACGACCGGGATCGACAACTTCTCGCCGTAGCGCAGCAGGCGCTCCGCGTAGTCGCCTTCGACGCTCAGGTGCGGCGATCCGTTGCCATGGACGGCGCGGAGCCGCAGCGGGACGCTTCCCGAGTTGGTCAACTCGATGGCGCGGCGCGCGCTCTCGCCTTCCCGCACCTCCTCGAAGTCGATCGCCGGCGTGATGAGCTTCGGGACGGGACCGGAGCGCACCTCGAGCCGGAATGTCCGCTGCTTCCGATCGTCGCCGTCGACGACGCACGCGTACTCGAGCGTGCGGTGGAAGCCGGGCGTCAGCAGCCCGCCATCGACGCCGGCGATGACCTGCACCTCGCTGCGCGCCGGCACGGTGAGGGACGGCCCAGGTGTAAAGGCTACCGCGGGCAGCGGCGTAGGGTCCTTCGGAATGATCGACACCTGCATCGCGTCCGCGCTGCCGTTACGCATCGTGATCCGCCTCGACGGCGCGAGCGTTGAGATCAGCACCGGCGACTCCAGCGTGACGTCGAGCAGGAGCAGCAAGCCGCCGCAGAAGCTGCAGTACGTGTCGGCGGCAACCGCCTCCCATTGGCGGCAGAAGCGGCACTCGGTCGTCATGACAGACCCCGCACGATCAGCACGACCAGAATGAGGAGCAGGACGGCGACCGCACCGATGATGTCGATGCGTGCCGTGACCGGCTTCCGCAGCCGCGGCGACGGTACCGGCTCCGGCTCCGGAACGATGCGAACCGTCGTCACGGACGTGGCGCTGCGCGCCTCCGGCTTCGGTACCCCGCCGTACGCCGACAGCTGCAGCGCGATCGACCGGTACTGGGGACGCGGATCGTTGCTCTGGATGAGCAGCACATCGTGCTGCCGGCCCTCCGGGCGCGCCCAGAGCTGGACCGTGAACGGCGCGCGGCGCTCGAAGAATGGCCCGGGGATCGGTCCCTGCCGGCGCTGGCCGCCGATCTCGAACGTAAGCCACGCCGGCAAATCGGAGAAGCGGACGATGAGCGGTACCGAGCTGCTGTTCGTGACCCCGAGGCGATATGGATGCACGCCGTTGCCGAGGTCGAAGGGACGCGGGACCGGCGAGCCGTTGAAATCGAGATGCGCGACCGGGTACGCCCGGCGCGTCGTCATACGCACCGGGAGCTCCTCGATCCGCGGTCCTCCCTCATCGGTGACCGCAAAGCGGATGCAGCCCTGGAAGCGGCTCTCGCTGTCGTGCTCCGCGATCAGCTCCATCGTCTCGACTGAGCCCGGCGCGATCGAGAGGACGTCGTACGCCACGTCGTGCCAGCGCGCGACCAGCCAAGCCGGCGACTCGCCGATGCGCACCAGGACGGGGTGCGCACCGCGGTTGCCGACGCGTACGAGCCGGCATTCGCGGCCGGGCGACTCGACGGTCGCGAAGTCGATCTCGCACTCGCCCGCGTGCGACCGGAGGATGCTCCCCGCGAAGGCGAGCCCGGACACCGGCGCCGGCTCGAGCCAGGTACGCGCCGGCGCGCTGAGAGCACCGACGAAATGGCGCTCGAGCGCGAGCATCGCTTCGCGGGAGAGGTTCATCGCGCCGCGACGACCATCGCCGGATGCGGCTGCCGTGCGCTCTGCACCACGTAAAGCGGGTTCGTGCCGATCACCTGCGGGAAACGGTTCTTCTCGTCCTCGATCAGCGCCTCGACGCTGTATGTGCCGACGGACGCCTTCTTCGACAGCGTCACCTCCACGGACGACTCCACGAGGCCGCCGCCCTGCGGCACGACGAAATCGTTCGGCCCCGCACCGAAGACGTAGTTGTCGCCGAACTTCAGCCCGCGGAAGAGCCTTACGTGGATCGACTCGTGCGGATCGGGCCCGAGAACCAGGTAGCGCACGTAGAGCGTCGCGGTGTCGCCCGCCTTCGGATTCGGCGGGTTGAACCCGACCGCCTCCACGCGCGCGACATAGCCTTGCGCAACGTCGTAGTTCGCGCGTTGGATGGCGAGATCACGCCCGGCGTAGACCTTGTCCTGATGCTTGCCGAACGCGAACCCTGCAACCGCACCGACGACGCCACCGGCGATCGCTTTACGCAGGATCTCGTCACGGTTGCCGCCGCTGGCCACGCCGGCGAGCGCGCCGAACGCGGTGCCGATCGCCGCGCCGATGATCGCGTTGCGGTGCGTCCGGTTCTGCGACATCACCCACTCTTTGATGTTGGTGGCCTTCGCTTTGGTGGCATTCGTCTTCGTCTGCGGCGGTGCGGTGGCACACCCGGCGACGAGCAACGCGGCGATGAGGTAAGACGTAAGTCCCTTCTTCATGGTTCACTCCACTGTTCAATTCCTCGGCGGTGACGAGGGTTTCCGGATCGCATTCGTAGTGGTGCCGTAGGTCGTGCCCTGCCACGACTTCAGGACGCCTTCATGGGCCTTCTGCTGGAAGTCCCGCATCTGCGCTGCGATGGCCGCTGGGATGACGGGATCCTTGAGGTGCTTCTTCGCCATGCCTTCCGCCTCGGCGAAGCGACTCTCGTTGATTGCTACGCGGACGTCACCGATGCGCGATTCCCACAACGCCTTGTCGGCCTCCCCTTTCCGGACGAGCTCGCGCAGGCGCGGGATCTCGCCGGCTTCTTGCCGGAGGTCCGCCGCATGCGGCTCCACGCGCGCCGCCACGTCGTCGAGCCGTCGGGTGGCGGACGGGTAGTCTTCCGTCCGGATATCGGCCTCAATCGGTGGAAACAGCGCGTCGATCTCGCTCCGCAATGCGTCGAGCTCGCGCCGCAGCCGCGCCTCGCGTTCCGCATCGGTCTCTTCGGGCGGCTTCTGCGTGATCGTGAGCGGCGGGTCGGGCTTTGGCGCGTGCTGCGGTGCAGGCGACGACGCGACGGTGATCGTGATCGGCCGCAGCTTGTCGAGATCGACAGCCGGCGGCTGGAAGATGACGGCCGCACGCTTCGGGCGGACGGGTGGACCCTGGACCGCCACCGGCGCGCTCAGTTGCAGCAAGAGCACGTAGGCCGCACCCGCCGCGCACGCGCCGTACAGAACGTACATTCCGACGGATGACCCGACACCTGGCTTCGGCTCGAGCACTGATTCCGGCTCGGCGTCAGCTGGCACCGCGTCACTCGCGCCAACGACCTCGGGCTCGTCGGTCGCGGCGAGACCGAGAAAGCCGGCGGCACCGTCGCGCAACGCCTCGCGGAACTCGGCCACGGAGCGAAAACGGCTCGCCGGATCGTGGTTCATCGCTTTCGCGAGCGCCTCACAGACGCCCGCGGGGAGGTCCGGCACGATGCTCTTCGGATCGCGCGGACCGAGAAGCCGCTCGTGAATCTGCGCCAGGTACTCGCGCGCGACGAACGGATCGTTGCCGGTGAGCACGCGGTACAGCACGAGCGC
>DASYSN010000492.1:0-12441 GCA_036003305.1 Thermoanaerobaculia bacterium | reverse complement strand
CGTGGCCCGGCAACGTCCGCGAGCTGCAGAACCGCTCGCAGAGAGCGCTCGTGCTCTCCGGCTCGGACGTCATCACGGCGTCGGACCTCGGGTTCGGTGACGCCGGCGAAGTGCGGACGGAAGAAGTGCCGCTCGAGCGCGCGCAGGTCGAGGCGGCGCTGCTGAACGCGAGCGGCAGCGTCTCGCGCGCGGCCGAGGCGCTGGGGCTGAGCCGGCAGGCGCTGTATCGCCGGATGGAGAAGCTCGGGATCGTCCTGGAGCGGAAGCCGAGGTGAGATGCGTCTCGCGACGCGAGCCACACTCGACGTTGTCTTCATCGCGCTGGCGGCGCTCGGCGCCGCGTTCGGTGCGATGGCGCTTGGACGGTTCTGGTTGGCCGCTGTGGTCATCGTGCCGCTCGTCATCTGGGTCGTCCACGATCTCGTCTCGCGCATCAGCGAGCTCCACGCGGTCCTCGGCAATGCGCTGAGCGCGTTCCGCGACGGCGACTTCGGGCTGCGGCTCACCGTCCACGGCGATCGCGAGCTGGCGGAGCTGAAGGCGATGTACAACACGCTCGCCGACACCGTTCGCGACAATCGCGAAGGCCTCCACCAGAAAGAGGTCCTCCTCGACACGATCCTGCAGCGGACGCCGGTCGCCGTGATCCTCCTCAATCCCGCCGATCGGGTGATCTACTCGAACACCGCGGCGCGCGAGCTCCTAACGGCCGGCGCTCGTCTCAATGAGCGCGTGCTCTCCGACCTTCCGCTAGCACCAGGACTCCGCGAGGCGCTCCTCTCACCGCAAGACGCGATCTTTCACAGCGACGACGAGGTCTTCCACATCAGCCAGCGCCTCTTTCATCTAAACACCCAGCGTCACCGCCTGATCCTCGTCGAACGCCTCACGCCGCAGCTCCGCCGCCAGGAGATCGCGGTGTGGAAGAAGGCGATCCGGATCATGAACCACGAGATCAACAACACCGTCGCGCCGATCAGCTCCCTGTTTCACTCGGCGCGGCGCGCGCAGGAGCAGCCGGAGCATCGCCACCGCGTCGACGAGATCTACGGCCTCATCGAGGAGCGGCTCGCGTTCCTGCGGACATTCCTCAGTGCCTACGCCGAGTTCGCGCGCCTGCCGGAGCCGCGGAAGAAGAAGACGAGCTGGAGCGAGGTGATCCAAAGCGCGCAGTTGCTTTATCCGTTTCGGGTCGAAGGCGCACCCGCGATCGAGTGCGAGATCGATCCCGCGCAAATGCAGCAGGTGCTCATCAACCTGATCAAGAACGCCCACGAGTCGGGGAGCGCGGCCGACGATATCGTCGTGGCCGTCGAACGGGCGGGCGGAGACTGCGTCCTGCGCGTCCTCGACCGCGGCCGCGGCATGAGCGAAGACGTCCTGCGCCAGGCGCTCGTCCCGTTCTACTCGACCAAGCCCGACGGCTCGGGCGTCGGCCTCGCCCTCTCGAACGAGATCGTCGAAGCGCACGGCGGCCAGATGCACCTGGAAGCGCGGGAGGGCGGCGGCACCGCGGTAACCTGCTGGATCCCGGGTTAGGGCTCTCTCGTGTGGCGCAGGCTTTCCAGCCTGCGCCCCGGCTGGGCGGGGACGCGGGCAAGAAAGCCCGCGCCACACGAGAGGCCTCCCTGCGCACGAAGAGTGCATGACACTGCCGCCCTGCTACACCCCTCCGGATGACGACGACGAGACTCCGAGCGATCCTTCGCGGCGCTCGTTCCTGATCGGATCGGCGGTTGCGACGGTCGGCGTCTACGTGGCGCCGCTGCTGGGCGCGTCGGACGCCGCGCCGCCGCCTATGAAACCCGAGCCCGGCCCGCACGCGACCTCCGTATCGCTGAACGTGAACGGCAAGGTCCACGAGCTGCGGGTCGATCCGCGGACGACGCTGCTCGACGCGCTGCGCGAGAACCTCGACCTCACCGGCACGAAGAAGGGCTGCGATCAGGGGGCGTGCGGCGCTTGCACCGTGCTGGTCGACGGACGGCGCGTGAACTCCTGCCTGACGCTCGCCGTCATGCACGGCGGTCAGAAGATCGTGACGATCGAAGGCCTCGCGCAGGGCGAGCATCTTCATCCGGTGCAGGCAGCGTTCATCCGCAACGACGGCTTCCAGTGCGGCTACTGCACGCCGGGCCAGATCTGCTCGGCGGTAGCGCTGCTGCACGAAGGGCACACCGGCAGCGACGAAGAGATCCGGACGTGGATGAGCGGCAACATCTGCCGCTGCGGCGCCTACACGAACATCGTCGCAGCGATCCGCGAGGCCGAAAAGAACGGAGGGGCGAATGCATCCGTTTGATTACGCGCGCGTGTCGACCGTCGCCGAGGCGATCAAGTCCGGCTCGCGGGAGTCGGCGAAATTCGTCGCGGGCGGGACGAACCTCGTCGACCTGATGAAAGCGACGGTCGAAAAGCCATCGCATGTCGTCGACATCAACCCTCTTCCGATGTCCGGGATCGAGACCGTGCACGGCGGGATTCGCATCGGCGCGCTCGCGCGGATGTCGGACGTCGCCGTGCATCCGGTCATCGTGCAGCGCTTTCCCGCGATCTCGCAGGCCTTGCTCGCGAGCGCGTCGCCGCAGCTCCGGAATGCGGCGTCGATGGGCGGAAACCTGATGCAGCGGACGCGCTGTCCTTACTTCCGCGAGCTGACGTGGGCCGCGTGCAACAAACGAAATCCGAGGAGCGGCTGCGCCGCGCTCGACGGAGAGAATCGTACCGAGGCGGTGCTTGGCACCTCGGAGCACTGCATCGCGGCACACCGGTCCGACTTCGCGGTCGCGTTTGCGGCGCTCGACGGCGTTCTGACTCTGCGCGGACCGAATGGCGAGCGGCACGTGAAGGCGATCGACTTCCATCTGCTGCCCGGATCCTCGCCGCAGCTCGAGCACGACCTGAAGCACGGCGAGTTGATCGTCTCGCTCTTCGTGCCGGATGCGGCGCACGCCGCGCATTCGGCGTATCTGAAAGTGCGCGACCGGTCGGAGTACGAGTTCGCGCTCGCCTCGGCCGCGGTTGGACTCGACATCAATGCCGGAGCCATTCGCAGCGCACGCATCGCCCTCGGCGGCGTCGGCACGAAGCCATGGCGCGCCCGATTCGCGGAGGCGGCGCTGGCCGGGAAGGCGCCGACCACCGAAAACTTCCGTGCGGCCGCCGAAGCGGAGATGAAAAGCGCTCGCGGCCACGGCCGGAACGACTTCAAGATCGAGCTCGCGAAGCGGACACTTGTTCGCGCGCTCGGTGACCTCGCGGGAGGTGCAGCGTGAGCATTCCGATGATAGGCGACCCGCGCGACCGCGTCGACGGCCGCGCGAAAGTGACCGGCTCCGCGAAGTACGCGGCCGAATACAACGTGCCCGGGATCGTCCACGCCGTCGTCGTGCCGGCGACGATCGCGTCCGGCACGATCAGCGCGATCGACACGGCCGAGGCGAAGAAGGCAACGGGAGTGATCGCGATCATCTCGCATCTCAACGCGCCGAAGGTCGACCCGCAGGGCGGCAACTTCGCCGAGCCGCATCTGATCCCGTTCACGGACAACAGCGTTCACTACGTTGGCCAGCAGATCGTGGTCGTCGTCGCCGACACGCTCGAGCACGCGACCCACGCCGCGGAGCTGGTGAAGGTGAAGTACAGCGAGCAGCCGGCGCGCACCGACATGGACGCGTTGCGCAACGAGGCGAAGGACAAGGCGTCGCAGCAGGCGCCGCCGCTGGCGAAGGGCGAGGCCGATGACGCATTCGAGTCGGCGCCCGTGAAGGTCGACCACGTCTACCGGACGCCGTACGAGCACCACCATCCGATGGAGGCGCACTCCATCGTCGTCATCTGGGACGGCGACCACGTCACGCTCCACGACTCGTCGCAGAACATCTTCGCCGTGCGGCAGACGATCGCGCACGCGTTCAGCATTCCGCGCGACAACGTCCATATCCTGTCGCCGTTCGTCGGCGGCGCGTTCGGGAGCAAGGGGTCGAGCTGGCCGCACGTCCTGATCGCGGCCATCGCCGGGCACGAGGTGAAGCGGCCGGTGAAGCTCTGGCTGCCGCGCAAGCAGCTCTTCTTCACGAACGGCCACCGGCCGGAGACCGAGCAGCGCGTCGCCCTCGGCGCGACGCCGGACGGCAAGCTCGTCTCCGTCATCCACGAAGGCATCAGCCAGTCGAACGCCGTCTGCGAATACAACGAGCGCTTCACCCGCCCGACGCGCGAGATGTACGCGACGCCGCACATGCGCGTGCAGAACCTCGTCGTGGAGCTGAACGTCTCGAGCCCGACGTACATGCGCGCTCCCGGCGAGAACCCCGGCATGTTCGCGCTCGAATCGGCGATGGACGAGCTGGCCACCGCGCTGAAGATGGATCCGCTGCAGCTCCGGCTCGTCAACTACGCCGAACACGATCCGTCGAACGGCAAGCCGTGGTCGAGCAAGTCGCTCAAAGAGTGTTACGCGCAGGCTTCGGACCGCTTCGGCTGGTCGAAGCGGAACGCCGAGCCGCGCTCCATGCGCGCCGGACGCTGGCTGATCGGACAGGGGATGGCGAGTGCGACCTATCCTGCGCATCGGTCGCCGGCGTCGTGCCGCGCGCGGATGAACGCGGACGGCACCGCGGTCCTGTTCTGCGGCTCGCACGAGATGGGGATGGGGACGGCGACCGTGATGTCGCAGCTCGCGGCCGCGACGCTCGGGATCCCCGCGGAGCGCGTCCGCTTCGAGTACGGCGACACGAACCTGCCGCAGGCGCCGATCTCCGCCGGCTCGATGACGGCGGCGAGCGTCGGAACGGCCGTTTACGAAGCCTCGACCGCGCTAAAGAAGAAGCTCACGGATCTCAATAACGGCGCCGACGTCACCGACTACGCCACGTTGCTCCACGCGCACTACCTGCCGTCGGTCGAGGTGCAGGTCGACTCCAAGCCCGATCCGGAGTCGGAGAAGTACTCGTCGCAGGCGTTCGGCTGCCACTTCGCCGAAGTCGCCGTCGATCCGGACCTCGGCATCGTCCGACTGCAGCGGATGGTGAGCGCGTTCGCGGGCGGCCGCATCCTCAACGAGAAGACGGCGCACAGCCAGCTCCTCGGCGGAATCGTCATGGGCATCGGCATGGCGCTCAGCGAGGAGACGCACCTCGATCGCCGTAACGGCTCGTTCACGAACGTCAACTTCGCCGAGTATCTTGTCCCGGTGAATGCCGACGTCCGCAACATCGACGTCATCCTCGTGCCGGAGGAGGACCCGCACGTAAATCCGATCGGCGCAAAAGGCCTCGGCGAGATCGGAATCGTCGGCGTCGCGCCGGCGATCGCGAATGCCGTCTACCATGCGACCGGCAAGCGCGTTCGGGACCTGCCGATCACGCTCGACAAGCTGCTATGACGCACGAGATCGATCGCATTCTCGACGCCCTGCGGTCGGCGCATCGCGGGATCCTCGTCACGCTCGTCCGCACGACCGGCTCGACCTATCGCCGGCCCGGCGCTCGCGCCGTGATCACCGAAGACGGCTCCACGTGCGGTCTCGTGAGCGGCGGCTGCATCGAACGCGATCTTCGCGAACGAATGACCGACTGGATGCCCGACTTCACTCCTCGGCTCATCACCTACGACAGCACCACCGACGCGGACCTCGTTTTCGGCAGCGGCCTCGGATGCCGCGGCACGCTGGAGCTGCTCATCGAGCCGTTCGACGCCGCTCATCCGCCCGCGATCGCCGCGTTTCGGTGGAACGGACGCGAGCCGGTCGTCTGGACCACGCGTTACGAAGATCGCGAGCTGCTCGTGGAAGTGATCCGCCCTCCGCGCGCCATCGCCATTTTCGGCAACGGCGCCGACGTCGAGCCGATGATCGCGCTCGCCGAGCGCCTCGGCTTCCGTGTGGCGCGCGCATTCCAGCCCGCGCTCGACGCCGCGATCGTCATGACCCACAACTTCCTCAAAGACGTCGAGCTACTCGAAACGCTGCTCCCGTCGCCGATTCCCTACGTCGGCGTCCTCGGTCCGAAGCAGCGCGGCGCGGAGCTGGTCGCGCACCTCAGCGACGAAGCGCGCCCGCACGCGCACCGGCTGCGCAGCCCGATCGGTCTCGACCTCGGCGGCGACACGCCGGAAGAGATCGCGCTGTCGGTCATCGCCGAGGTGCAGGCGGTGCTGAACGGGCGGTACGGCCGTGCGCTGCAGGAACGTGACGCACCCATTCACGATCCGGAGCAGGTATGGGCGTAACGGCCGTCGTCCTCGCGGCCGGCTTCTCGCGCCGTTTCGGCAGCGCGAAGCAGCTCTTCACCTATTTCGATGAGCCGCTCGTTCGCCGCGCGGCTCGCGTGGCGCGCGAGGTGGCGCCGGTGATCGTCGTCATCCCGAAGGACGACGCGATCCGCCAGGCGCTCGACGGCCTCGATGTGATGATCGTGGAAAATGAGGAGCGCGCGGAAGGGATGGCGTCGTCGATCCGCCTGGGCGTCCGCGCCTGCCAGGGCGACGTGCTCCTGACCGTCTGCGACCAGCCGTCCGTCAACTCCGCGCACCTGCGCAAGCTCATCGATACGCACGCCCCGATCGCCGCCAGCAGCTACGACGGCACCGTCGGCGTGCCGGCCCTTTTCAGCGCGACCTACCGCGACGCGCTCCTCGCTCTGCACGGCGACTCCGGCGCCAAAGCGCTGCTGACGTTGCAAGACGTCCACATAGTCCCGCTCGCTGACGGGTCCGACATCGATAGTGCTTAGTGCTTAGTGCTTAGTGCTCAGTGCTTAGCGTCTTTGAAGCCGCCGTAGGCGGCGACTGATCCTCAGCCCCCGCCTTCAGGCGGGGGTTGTTCGCGCACAGGACGTGAGCCCGCATAGCGGGCGGCACCTGTCGCCCGCTTCGCGGGCTCGCACCTTTGTAACGGCCGTTCCCCCGCCTGAAGGCCGGGGCTTCGGATCTGACGCCGCCTACGGCGGCCGAGCGCGAATTTCCAGTACGAGCCACCTGCCGGGGCCGGGCACGTTGTTGAGAGCTTTCCTAAGCACCACGCACTAAGCCACTAAGCCCCTCCCAACATGCGGACTGTCTCTTGCACACGGCAGAAGCCGGTGTCGATGACGATCACCTGTGCCGATTGCGGGAGTCTGCAAATGATCCCGGAGCTTCCGCCCGGATCCATCGCCGAGTGCCATCGCTGCGACCGGTTGCTGGCGCGCGTCCGTGCTGGTGTCGACGTGAGCTTCGCGTGCGCGGTGGCGGTCTTTCTCCTCCTGCCGCCCGCGTTCTTCCTGCCGCTGTTCGCGTCGACCGTCAAGGAGCTCGTGTTCGCGACCAGCAGGCTCGTGTCGAGCGTGCCGGTGATCTACAGCGAGGTGTGGTTTCCGTTCGCTTTCGGCTTCCTCTTCTTCGCCTTCCTCTTTCCGGCCGTCCGCGCGCTGCTGCAGATCGTCGTGCTCGGCTCCGTCCGCTTCGGATGGCCGATTCCGCAACCGGGCCGCTGGTTCCGCTGGAGCGAGGAACTGAGGATGTGGAGCATGACCGACATCGTCTGCGTCGCGGGGCTGATCGCCTATTACCGCGCCTCGGTCTCAGCAGCCATCGAGGTCGACGTCGGCGCCTGGTGCTACTTCGCGGTCGCCATCCTCTCGTTCGCCGGCGACTGGGCGCTCGACCGCCGCGCGGTCTGGAACGCGATCCTGTCCGATCGGGAGACGCCGCCGCACGAGGAGTTCGTCTCGTGCGACTTCTGCGAACTGACGCTCACGACGCGCGCTCCCGGCGATGAGTGTCCGCGCTGCGGCTCGACGCTCGACCACGACATCACGCCGCGATTCGCGCCGGCGCTCGCCGCCGTCGCCGCCGCCATCCCGCTCTGCCTTCCCGCGTACGACGCCTCGGTCATGATCAATCAGAACCTCACCGGCATCATCGAGCACACGGTCCTCGGCACAGTGCAGCTCCTCGCCGATCGCGGCTACTGGGAGCTCGGCGTCATCGTCCTCGTCGCCGGCGTCGCGATCCCGACGGTCGAGATCCTCGGCATGGCGTGGCTGCTGCTCCGCGTCCGGTGGCCGCAGAAGAGCGGTCTCGTCGTCCGGACGCGCTTTTATCGCATCCTGCATCGCCTGGTGCGGTGGCCGATGGTCATCCCCTTCGTCGCCGCGATCGCAGCGCCGATCATCGACTACCAGGGCATCGACGACATCGTGGCCGGGCCCGGCGCGACGCCGCTCTTCGCCGTCATCGCGCTCGCCATTTACGCGGTCCGCGTCTTTGAGCCGCGACTGATGTGGAAGGCAGGAGAGGTGCGATGAGCGAGACGCCGCGCGTGGAACGCAGAGAAACGCCGGAAGCGAAAGTCCATCTCGCGAGGTGGTCGCCGTGGATCTGGATTCTGCCCGCCGCCGCGATCTTCTTCGCAGGATTTCTCGTCGTCCGCTACGGTCTCTTCGGCGGCGGCGACATCACCGTCCGCTTCGCCGACGCGCGCGGCCTGGACCGTTACAGCCCGGTGCGCTTCCGCGGCGCGAAGGTCGGCAGCGTCCAGAAGATCACGATCGACAAGAATCTCCGCCAGGTCGTGGTTCGCATCTCGATCGACGCGTCGATGAGTCATGCGCTCAATAAAGGGACGCACTTCTGGATCGTGGAGCCGGGCCTCGAAGGCGGCGGTCTCGGCGGCCTCCTTTCCGGCACGTACGTCGGCGTGGCGCCGGGAGAAGGGGAGGCGACGCGCGACTTCGTCGGACAGGAGTACGAACCGGTGCTGTCGCCGCCGGAAGACGGCAAGACCTTCATCCTCGAAGGACGCGGCGTCGGCGCGATCTCGGTCGGGTCGCCGGTGCAGTACAACGGCATGCACGTCGGCAGCATCCTCGGCGCCGAGTACGACGCGCAGCGCGGCGTGACCTACGTCCACGTCTTCGTCACGAAACGCTTCGCCGACAGCGTCCGCCAGAGCACGCGCTTCTGGCGCTCGGCCGGGCTGCAGTTCTCGCTCGGCGGATCGGGAGTGGCGATGGCAAGCGGCGGCCTGCAGTCCGTCCTCCTTCCGCCGGTCGCGTTCTACACGCCCGAGGTGCTGCCGGGACCGCCGGTGCCGGAGGGAACGCACTTCACCTTGTTCGATTCGGAGGGAGCCGCGATCGCGGCGGCCGACGGCCAGCATCTCACGTACGTGACGTACTTCACCGGACCTGTGCGCGGACTCACGAGGGGAACGCCGGTGTACATGAAAGGCGTGCAGGTCGGACACGTTCGCGACGTGCGGCTGCGTTACGTGCCGCAGAACGCGTCGCTCGAAACGCCGGTGGCACTCGAGATCGATCCGAGCCTGCTGCAGATCGAGGTCCAGAATGCGACGTCGCGCGAGCAGCTCCGCGCGGAGATGAACGACGCGCTCGCGAAGCTGGTGCAGAAGGGGCTGCGCGCGACGCTGAACACGAGTCTCGTGCTCCCCGGCGCCAGCGGAGTGTCGCTCGACTTCGTGGCGGCGCCGGGAACCGGGCGGCTCGTCACGAGCGTCGATCCGCCGATCATCCCGGCAGCAACGGCGAGCAGCGGCATCGACTCCGCGCTCGCGTCGCTCAACGACATCGCGGCGCGGATTCAGAAGCTGCCGATCGAGGAGATCGCGGGGCATCTCCGCAGCACGACCGCGCAGGTCGACAAGCTCGTGCACGACCCTGCGCTGTCGGAGAGCCTCCAGCGGCTGAACCGGTCGATGGGCGACATCGAGAAGGTTGCGGGGACCGCGCGCGAGAACGTCGGCCCGATCGTCGAGAGCCTCCGCAGCGCCGCCGCCTCAGCGCAGGACGCCGCGGCGCGCGCGCAACAGATGCTCTCCAGCGCTCCGCGACAGGACTACGACCTCGGCAACCTCGTGAAAGAACTGACGCGCGCCTCGGAATCGGTCCGCGGGCTCGCCGACTACCTCCAGCAGAACCCCGACGCGCTGCTGAAGGGGAGGGGGAAGGGGAAATGACGATGACGCCGACGCGACCGCTCGCCGCGGAGCGGCGACATATCGATAGCCCAAGGCGTAAGCCTTGGGGATCTGGGTCGTCTCAATATGTGAGCCGCGGAGCGGCGACATTAGGCCTCAACGAAGATGTCGCCGCTCCGCGGCTCGCTCGAATTGGACGACTGTTTCCCAAGGCTGACGCCTTGGGCTACCGAGATACCGCCGCTCCGCGGCTCTTCACGCTCGCGTTTATGCTCCTATTTGCCGGCTGTTCGTTCTTCTCGAAGAGCAAGAGCACGATCTACTCGCTCGATCCGATCGCGCCGGCGGCGGTGGTCGCGAAACGGGGGACTCCGGTGGCGATCGACACGGTGGAGTTGCCGCCGGGGCTGGACCGGCTCGAGATCGTCGTGCGGAAGGCCAATCAGCAGTTGGACGTCCGCAGCGCCGAGCTTTGGCCGGCCAATCTGCAGCCGCTCGTCCTCCATACCCTCGCTTTCGACCTCGCCAGCCGACTCCCCGAGGGAATGGTGGTGCTGCCGGGGCAAAGCCGTCCGGCCGCCGCGCCCCGCGGGATCGACGTCGCATTCGAGGACCTCACCGCCGGTCCGGAAAAACGCGTAACTCTCGACGCCCATTGGACTTTGGCCGGCACCGACCATCACGAACGGATCGCGATCGACATCCCGTCGCTCGACAGCGCGGCTGTCGCAACCGGGACGAGCCAAGCGCTCGCCGCCCTCGCCGACCGGATCGCCGCAGGCGTGTAAAGCCGACTTGACACGACGTCTCGTGTCAGTGTAAAGTCGGCTTTACATTGAACGTCCTCAATCGGGTCAAGGAGCTGCGCGAGCGTCACGGCTGGACGCAACAGGACTTGGCCGAGGCGGTTGGAGTGTCGCGGCAAAGCATCAACTCAATCGAGCGGCAGCGGTACGTCCCCTCCCTTCCGCTCGCACTCCTCTTCGCCCGGATCTTTCGGACCTCGACCGACGACATTTTCAAGCTGGAGAAGCCGGCGCCGGCTTACGCCCGGCCGCGCGACGACTTCTTCGACTAGAAAGCGAGAACCATGTTCGACGAGCGTTTCCTGATTCACCGACTCCGTTCCACCAGCATCGCCGGCGTGATCGCCGGAACGCTCGCCATGCTGCTCTTCGCCTGGCACTACTTTCACGACCACGTCTGGAACTGGGAACTGCTCTCGATCGGCCTCGTGATGGCTGTCGTGAAGCAGTCGATCATGCTCTGGTACCGACTCAGGGACTAAGGAGACCTCATGAAACGCATCAAAAATTCGCAGACTCTCGTCAGCCTCGGCATGTTCAGTCTCGCGTTCGGCAATATCGCGAGCTGGGTCATGCGCCGCCACGCCGCCGTCCCGTTCTGGACGGATTTCGGCGATCTGACGATGGGACTCTTCACCGGAGCCGCAATCGCATTGATCTTCCTCGGCTTTCGGATGAAGAATCGGCCTGCTTGCTGACGATCCACCTCATCGACGCCAGTCCGTTCCTCTTTCGTGCGTTCTTCTCCCTCCCGAAGACGATCGTCGACCGGGAGGGGAAGCCGGCGAACGCGGTGTACGGCTTCGGGTCGTTCTTCGCGAAGTACATGACGGACGAGAAGCCGACGCACATCGGCATCGCGTTCGACCGGCACTTCAACCAGAGCTTCCGGAATCAGCACTACCCGGCGTACAAAGCGCAGCGCGACGCCTCGCCGCCGGAGCTCGACGCACAAGTCGACCCGTGCGTCGAGATGATGCAGGCGCTCGGCATCGCGACGTTCATCGACGAAGACTACGAGGCGGACGACCTGATCGCGACCGTCATCGACCAGACGCGCACGAAGGCACATCACGTCATCGTGACGACGGACAAGGACATGACGCAGCTCGTCTCGGAGCGTGTCACGGTCTACGACCCCGGCCGCGGACTCCGTTTCGACGCCGCCGCGGTCGAGGCGAAGTTCGGCGTGCGTCCCGATCAGATGACGGACTTCCTCGGCCTCGCCGGCGACGCCGTCGACAACATCCCCGGCGTCAAAGGCATCGGCCCGAAGACCGCGGCCGATCTATTGCGTCGCTACGGATCGCTCGAAGGCATCTACCAGAACGTGCCGTCGATGAAGCACAACGCCGTCCGCGCGAATCTCGAGCGCGACGTCGCGATGGCGGGCCTTTCGAAACGCCTCGCAACCGTCTCGACCGAGGCGCCCGTGCGCGTCGGCGCCGACGCGCTCCGCTATCGCGGGCCGGATGAGGAGCGGGTGAAGGCCTTCTCCGAGAAGTTCGGCCATCGCGTCGCCGTTTCGTGATCCGTCATCCGTGATCCGTCATCCGGGCGACCATCCCGGATCCCGGATGCCGGATGCCGGATGCCGGATTACGCGACCGCTTCGCGCAAAAGCTCCGCCGTGATGCCGGGGCTCTTCAGGTTGCCGAGGAGGGTGAGGGAGAGGGTTTCGGGATCGACGATGGTGGCGGCGACGCGCTCGAGGTC
>DASYSN010000491.1:0-3018 GCA_036003305.1 Thermoanaerobaculia bacterium | reverse complement strand
GTGCCGCTCTTTCGCGCGCCCGCGAGGAAGGTCAGGACCTCCGGGAGCTTGAACGCGGCGAGACTTCCCTGCAGGACTTCGCTGCTCATGAATCTGTGCACGCAATTGTAGAATGCGCGCGCCCATGGAACGCTCCGCGTCGCGTCACGCCGTCATGGCAGGCTTTCTCGGCTGGACGCTCGATGCGTTCGACTTCTTCGTCGTCGTCTTCCTGCTCGACGTCCTCTCCGCGAACTTCCACGTTCCGAAGAAGCAGATCATCTTCACGCTGACGATGACGCTCGCGTTCCGGCCGGTCGGCGCGATCATCTTCGGTTTCCTCGCGGACCGTTACGGACGCCGCCGGCCGCTGATGGCGAACGTCATCTACTTCTCCGTGATCGAGCTGCTGTCGGGCTTCTCGACGACGTACACGCAGTTCCTGATCCTCCGCGCGCTCTTCGGCATCGGGATGGGAGGCGAGTGGGGCGTCGGGGCGTCGCTGGCGATGGAGCAGTCGCCGAAGCGCTGGCGCGGCGTGCTGTCGGGGATCCTGCAGAGCGGCTACTCCATCGGCTACCTGCTTGCGGCTGTCGCCACGCGCACCGTTCTGCCGTCGCTCAACTGGCGCTGGATGTTCTGGCTCGGCGCGTTGCCGGCGCTGTTGGCGCTCTACATCCGGCGCAAGGTGCCGGAGTCGGCGGCGTGGAAAGAGCATCGCGTCGGCAGCATGCGCGAGATCGGCACGGCGGTGACGGCGAACATGCGCAGCGTCGTCTACCTCGTCGTCCTGATGACGTTCATGATGTTCCTCTCGCACGGGACGCAGGACCTGTATCCCGATTTCCTCAAACACTCGCGCGGCATCGCGGCAACCACCGTTCCGTATGTTGCGATCCTCTACAACATCGGCGCGGTGATCGGGGCGATCGTCTTCGGCGAGATGTCGCAGAAGATCGGGCGGCGGCGCTCGATGATCGCGGCGCTGGCGCTGTCGGTGGTCGTGATGCCGGTCTGGGCGTTCGGCGGGACGCTGTTCGTTCTTTGCGCCGGCGCGTTCCTCATGCAGGCCGGCGTGCAGGGCGCGTGGGGCATCATCCCGGTGCATCTGAACGAGCTGGCGCCCGACCGAGTCCGCGGGCTGATTCCCGGCCTCGCGTATCAGCTCGGCATCCTCTTCGCCGCGCCGACGAACACGATCGAAGACGCGCTCCGCGACCGTTTCGGCTATTCGTGGGCCCTCGCCGGGTTCGAGATCTGCGTCATCGCGGTCCTCGTCGTCGTGCTGCTCGTGGGGCGGGAAGAGCACGGCCGCAGCTTCTCCTCGGCCGACGAGCTGCTGCTCGAGCGCGATTAGCTCCCCATTCGGCTTGTGATCACGGACGGTGCGAGTGCACCGGCGGATGGAAATGGTGCGCCGCTGGACGGTGATGGCGCGCCGCCCGACGGTAATGGTGCGCTGCCGGACGGTGATGGCGTACCGCCGGACGGTAATGGTGCGCTGACGGACCGTAATTGCGTGCTGACGGAGGGTAACGGTGCGCTGACGGACGGTAACGATGCGCCGCCGGACGGGGACCGCGCGCCGCGAGACGGGGACGGCGCGCCGGCCGGCGGTAGCGGCGTGATCGTCCTCGATCACGCCGTCACCGTCCAGCGGTGCACGCGGTCCGTCGAGCGGTGCACGCGCCCCGTCCGGCGGCGCACGCGGTCCGTCGAGCGGCGCACGCGCTCCGTCGAGCGGTGCACGCGCCCCGTCCGGCGGCGCACGCGCACCGTCCGGCGGTGCACCATTACCGTCCAGCGGCGCACGATTACGGTCCGTCAGCGGACGATTACCGTCCGCCGGCACACCGTCCCCGTCCGTCATCACACCGTGACGGGCCCGATCACGCCGTGCTCGGCGCGGGGCGCGCCGGCGAGGGCGCCGGCGCCACACAGAGGCGGCTACACGGTCGTCATGACGGCCCAGAGCGAGACGCAGGAGATGGCGATCCAGAGGAAGACGCCGAGGAGTAGCGGGCGGGCGCCGACGGCGGCGATCGCTTTTCGCGACAGATTCGCGCCGATGAGGAAGAGCGTCACCGTGAGGCCGAACTTCGCGATCGTCGCGATCGCGTTCCAGAGCTGCGGCGCGGCGACGTAGGTCCGGACGACCGACGCGAGCAGGAAAAGGAAGATGAACCATGGGATCGCGATCCGCGTCGACTTCTTGCGGAACACGAGCGCGGTCGCGAAGGTCAGCGGCACGATCCAGAGGGCGCGGGTGAGCTTCACCGTCGTCGCGATCTGCAGCGCTTCGTTCCCGTATTTTGCGGCGGCGCCGACGACCGACGATGTGTCGTGAATCGCGATCGCGGCCCACATGCCGAACTGCGTCTGCGACAGGTGCAGCGCGTGGCCGATCAGCGGAAAGATGAAGAGCGCGATGGAGTTGAGGATGAAGACGGTCCCGAGCGAGACCGACATCTCTTCGTCGGACGCGCCGATCACCGGACCGACGGCCGCGATCGCGCTGCCGCCGCAGATCGCCGTCCCCGAGGAGATCAGGTGGGAGATCGTTCGCTCGACGTGCATCAGGCGTCCCACGATGAACCCGACGAGCAGCGTCCCGGTGATCGTGACGATCGTGAAGACGACGCCGCGCTTCCCCGCCTCGACGACCTTCTGCAGATTGATTCCGAAGCCGAGGCCGACGACGGAGGCCTGGAGGAGGATCTTCGTGAGACGCGACATCGTCGCGCGCGGCAGCGGATTGCCGACCGTGAGCGCGATGACGATGCCGAGCGCCAACGCGAACGGCGGCGAGATCAGTGTTTCTAGCAATGCAGTGTTTCGAGCAATGCTTAACGGATGTTCGTGCGGAAGAAGTCGAGCGTCCTACGCCACGCGTCCGCTGACGCTTCCTTGTTGTAAACCTCGGGGCGCGTGTCGTTGAAGAACGCGTGGTTGGCGTCCGGGTAGGTGTGGACTTCGACCGTCTTTCCCATCGACTGCAGCTTCTCACCCAGCTCGCGCTCGCCGTTCGCCGGTACGCCG
>DASYSN010000490.1:0-1850 GCA_036003305.1 Thermoanaerobaculia bacterium | reverse complement strand
GTTCGTCGCCGAGAACCAGAACGCCTTGCCGGCGTGGCCGGAGAGCGGGACGGCGGCGCGGTCCTTGATCGAGACCGAGAAGATCTTCGCCTTCCCGTTCGTGGTGACCGCGAGCTCGTCGCTGAACGTCGTGGTGAGGATGGACACCGGCGACGCTCCCGGATCGTTCGTCGACGTCTGGCCGGGGTAGAGCACGATCGGGTACGTCGGGCCCTCGACGTTGTCGATGAGGGTCTCCGTCGCCCGGTCGAACCACGCGTTTGCGACCATGCCGTGACGGGACGGATAGGCGCCGGTCGCGAGCGTGGTGTGTCCCACGATGGTCTCCGTGTGCGAGTGCGGGTGATGCGCGTCGGTGTACCACGTGCCATGGTTCATGAAGTAGACGAAGCCGCCTTCGCCGAAGCGGTTGCGGTAGCGGAGCGGGAGATCGCCGCGGAGCTGGTCGACGGTGATCTGCACCACGAGGCGCGGTTGCTCCGCCGCGAGGATGGCCTGGGCGGCGAGGATGAACGCTAAGCAGACGAGGAACTTCTTCACGGCAAACTCTCCCTCTTGTCTTTGAAAAGTGTGTGGAGGATTATCCCCCGAATGACGGAAATGGTCGTCGCTTCCGCGAGCGACGGTTCCCTGATCGATCGCTACGCGGCGGAGCGCGGCCATTTCGAGGCCGAGCTGCTGCGTCACGGCGCGCTGCTGTTTCGCGGTTTCGGGATCGACTCGCAGGAAAAACTGACGGGCGCTGTTCAGGCCATCGGCGGCGACGTTCTCGACTACGTCGACGGCAACTCGCCGCGGAAGAAGCTCGGCTCGGGCGTCTACACGTCGACCGAGTACCCGTCCGAGTTCTTCATCTCACTCCACAACGAGCTGTCGTACTCGAACCGCTGGCCGGCGCGCGTCTTCTTCTGCTGTGTCACGGCACCGCGGGACGGCGGCGAGACGCCGCTCGCCGACAGCCGCCGGATCCTCGAGCGCCTGCCGCCGGACGTCCGCGAGGCCTTCGTGACGCGCAAGGTGAAGTACATCCGCAACCTGCATGGCGGGATGGGCTTCGGCCCGTCGTGGCAGGCGACGTTCGAAACCCAGAGCCGCGCCGAAGTCGAGGAGTTCTGCCGCACCACCGGCACCGACGCCCGCTGGAACGACGACGGCAGCCTCACCGTGACGCAGATCCAGCCCGCCGTCCGCACGCATCCGAAGACCGGCGAGGAAGTCTGGTTCAACCAGGCCGACCAGTTCCACCCCTCGACCCACCCCAAAGCAATCTACGACTCGATCATCGCCCTCTACGGCGGACGCGAAGAGCTAATGCCCCAAACCGCCACCTTCGGCGACGGCACCCCGATCGACGTCGCCATGCTCGACGCCGTCCGCGAAACGGTCCGTCAGGAGACGTCCGTCTTTTCATGGCAGCGCGGCGACCTGCTCATGGTCGACAACATGCTCGTCTGCCACGGGAGACGCCCGTTCACGGGGCCGCGCAACATCCTGGTGTCGATGACGGGGCCTTAGCAAACAACGCCGTCATCTCGGAGTGTCAGCCGCGGAGCGGCGAAATCTCGACAGCCCAAGGCGTAAGCCTTGGGACCTAGATCGTCTCCACATTGAGCCGCGGAGCGGCGACATTCGTCGTGGAGGTATGTCGCCGCTCCGCGGCTCGCTCGAATGGGCTGACGCTGTTTCCCAAGGCTTACGCCTTGGGCTACCGAGATTTCGCCGCTCCGCGGCTCGCCATGTCCGCGATTTCTTCACAGCCGCCGAGGCGACGCGGGAGGCTGGCCTTCGCGGGTGGGTGCGCGCCACTTTGCGGTGAGTGCGCGGCCCCTCTCGGTGAGTGCGCGGCCCCT
>DASYSN010000489.1:0-6021 GCA_036003305.1 Thermoanaerobaculia bacterium | reverse complement strand
GTCTGTCCCGACGTCAGCCGCACGCTCACCGGCGGCTCCGGTTGGAGCGCGACTCCGGTCGTCGAATTCTGCGCCGGGCCGCCGTTCGGAAACGTGAGCACCGGAGGCGGGCCGATGGGAAAACTGACCGGGATGCTGGTGTCGTTGTACGGCAACAGCACGTTGAAGGTGAGGTCATCGTAGCCGGTGCGATGGACGGTCACCGACGTCGGACGGCCGAGCGGCAACTGGAGCGTGAAGCTCCCCGTGGTGTCGGTGGTCGTGAACTGCGTCCCGCTCCGCACCTCGGCGCCAATGACCGGCTGCTGCGTCGCCGAGTCATAGAGCGAATACTTGAATGGTACGAGCGTGAGCGGCTTCACGGCACGCTTCGTCGCGCCCGTCGCCGCGACCGCGGCGAGGAGGCACACGAGGAGCGAAACAACTTTGGTGATACGCATCCGCACAATCATTGTACGAATGAATCAGCGCGTTCGTCGCTGCCACGCCTGAGGCCGCGCTACACGAATCGAGACTTCTCCCAGTCGCTACGCAGGATCGCGTAGACCTTCACGTCGACGTACTCGTCCCACTTTTTTCGCGCCTGCCGCAGCGTTCCCTCGTACTTCATCCCGCACTTCTCCATCACGCGTCCCGATGCGGGATTGCGCATGAAGTGCAGCGCTTCGACGCGGTTCACGGCGAGAGTGCGGAACGTGTAGTCGATGACGGCCGCGGCGGCTTCGGTCGCGTAGCCTCGGTTCCAGAATTCCTGTCCGATCCAGTAGCCGAACTCCGCCATGTCGTGCGGCTCGGGGATGACGCCAATGACGCCGATGAACGCGCCATCCTCCCGCCGCTCGATCCCGAAGACGACCTCCTGATTCTTCTCGAACTTCACCTGATGCGTTCCGATCCACTCCTCTGCGAGTCCTTCCGGATATGGATGCGGAATCATCATCGTGTTCCGCGCGATCTCGACGTCGTTGACGAGCCGGTGCAACTCGGCGGCGTCGGCCGCCGTGATCGGCCGCAGCATGAGACGCTCGGTCTGCAGGGTCGGACGCTCGCTCATCGCAGCGATTCTACGAGGTCTCTCGCGCGCTGATCCACGTCGGCTTCCTCGATTGGAATGCGCTCGCGCTGGATCGCATCAAACAGCGAGATGAGGGAGCGATAGGCATCCCCGCGGTCGCTGATCTCGTTCGCGAGCGCGGTCTCGTCGATCTTTTTCCGGATGAGGAACGAGTGCAGACCGCCGGTGGCGATTTCGCGAACGTCCCTGCGCGTCGCCGCCGCGCGCCGAAGAGGTGGCGTCACGATCGCGATCACGACGGCCAGCAGCAGGATCCCGCCCGCCCACGGCCGCCATTCCCGCTTTCGCGCATCGGCCGGATGCCGGATGCCGGATGCCGGCTCCCGCGCTACCTGCTGGACCGCCAGCGCCGTCGGGCCGCAGCGCAGGTGCATCCGCTGCGCAGTCGCCGGATTGAACGCCTCGGCCGCGACCGGCGGAAGGGTCAACGTTCCGCTGTGCGCCGGGAAGATCACGAAGCGCCACTTGCGCGACATCGACGCACCCTCTCGCGTCTTGTTCGCCTCGACCGCGAGCGGCTGGACCTCGACCTCACCGTCGACCGGGCCGTCGAAATGCGGCGCCGGCGCGGCACGAAGGTTCGCCCGTCCGCTGAGGCCGACCGTCAGCGTCACCGGGCCGCCGTTCGCCTGCGTCGCGGCGCCGCAGTCGAGATCGACGTCGCCGACGATGTCGTTCGCGGCCGCGGGCGGCAGCGGCTTCACGTCGATGGAGACCGGCGCCGACGACGTGCGCACGTCGACCACCGAGCCCTCGAAGAGTCCGAACGGCGAGTCGTCCATGCGGCGAAGGACCTCCGCCTCGATCGTCGTCGGCCCGAGCTGCAGCGTCCCGCTGTGCAGCGGAAAGAGCGCGATCCGGCGCACCGGCACCTTTTCGAGCACGGTCGTCCCGACGATCACCTGCTCCGGTGGCTCGTTGCGGACGTCGATCTCCTCGGTCCAGAAGTCTTCGAGCTTCGGCACGCGGTCGATTTGCCACCGCTGCACGGTCGCACCGTTGTAGAGGTACCAGGTGACGATGATCTCTTCGCCGGTGTAGCAGCTCGACTTGTCGACGTCGGTAACGACGAAGAACGGCTCGCGATTCGTGGTGACGAGCGCGTGAAGGATCGTCAGCGGATCGTTGCTCTGCGCCGTTTCGTCCGGCAGCACCTGGATCGACACCGGCGCGAGGGTGTCGCGCTGCCCGCCGTCACCGTTGATGACGATCGGTCCGACCAGCGCGCCGCCGGGCGCGAGCGGATGCGCCGAGTAGCGCAACGTCTTGCGCCGCGACGTCGTCCCGTTGATCCACGCGAACTCGGTGCTGACCGACGGCGGCCCGTCCATCTGCAGGTTGCGCAGCGGGATGTTGACCGTGTCGAGGTTCGCGAACGCCCCTTCGAGCGTCACGATGATGGTCACGGTGTCGTCGGTGCTGATCGTGTGGCGGTCGACGGTGAGCTCGTTCGCGAACGCCGCTGTCGCGGCGAAGATGAGCGCGACGAACGCGCGCCTCACCACCCGACGCGTCCCTTCTGCGCGCGCACCCGCTTCATCCGCTCGAGCTCTTCCTGCTCCTGCTGCTGCACCGCGCGCAGCAGCGCCTCGGCGTTCGCGTCGCGCTGCGTCGGTTGTTGCTGATGCTGTTGGCCGGCGCTCGGCGTCTTCTGCTGATTCTTCTGTTGCTGCTGCGGATTCGACCCGTTCGGGTTGTTCTGTTTCCCGCTCTGCGACTGCTGCGCCTGCATCTTGCGATTCAACGCGATCTCGAGGTTCCGCTTCGTCGCGATGTCGCTCGGACGGATCTTCAGCGCCTCGACGTAGTCGCGGATCGCGTAGTCGTACGAGTTGGCCGTGAGCGCGCTGTTGCCGCGGTTGTAGAGCGCGTCGGCTCGCAGCGACTTGTCCTGCATCGCCGCCGTGAGCGCCGCCGACCCTTCCTCGCGCTTGCCCGCCGCGATCTCCGCCGTGCCGAGGTTGTAAAGCGTCGTCGGGCTCTGCGCGTACGCGTTCGCCTTCGCGAAGGACTGCGTCGCGGCGCCGTACTGCTTCGCGCTGTATGCCTTGACGCCCTTCGTCGTGGCCGCATGCGAGTTTGAATCGTGGAGATTCAGGAGGGTCGCGAGGAGTGCGGCGATCATTCGGCACCTCGGTGTACGACGGAGCCGAGGAACAGCGCGAGGAACGCGAACGCGAGCGGCCACTGGTAGCGGTCGACCGGGATCCGCACCGTGCGCTGCTTCGTCGCGCCGCCTGCGCGGACGGCGAGCAGCGGGTCGAGTGCGTGCTCCGCGAATGGGTTCTCCAGGAACGTGCCGCCGGTGGCACTCGCGATCTGCTGCAGCGTGTCGCGGTGCGCGTACGTCGTCACCACGCGTCCGCTGTCGTCGCGGAGCGAGCTGCCGTCCGGCAACGGGATCGCGGCCCCTTCGCCGCTTCCGATCAGGATCGTCGAGACCGTGATCCCGCGTTGCTTCGCGTGACGCAACGCGTCCGCGAGCTTCGATCCCTGATCCTCGCCGTCGCTGATGAGGATGACGTCCGCCTTCGCGCCGGGATCGCTCTCGACGAGGCGCATCGACTGCGTGATCGCGGCGCCGAAGTCGGTGCCTGGATCGCCCACTTCCCCCGCCTCGATGCTCTCCAGCAGCGCCGCCACCGCATCGCTGTCGCTGGTCAGCGGCGACACGACTTCCGCACTCTGTTCAAAATCGACCAGCGCGACGCGGCCCGGAAAGGCGTCGATGATCCGGCGCGCGATCGCCTTCGACGCCGCGAGACGAGACGTGCCGACGTCCTCCGCGAGCATGCTGTTCGACACGTCGATCGCGACGACGCGGTTCGCCTCGCGGTCCTGAATCGGAACGCTGACGAAGCCGCGGGACGGCCCGGCGAGCGCGAAAACCGCGAGCGCCAGCCCGATCGCGATCAGCCACGGCCGCCACATCCGCACCGGATTCTCGACACCACGCAAACGCTCGCTCACGAACCGGCGCGCCACGCGTTCCCGAATCCGCTCGCGCGAAAGGAGGAACAGCGTCGCAATCGGGATCGCAGCGAGCAGCCACAGCCAGCGCAGATCGCGGAATGTCATCGCGACCTCACGCCCCTCACCCGGCGCTTCGCGCCCCCGTCTCCCGATGGGAGAGGGATGTGAGACCGCAAAAACCCCTCTCCCAACGGGAGAGGGTGGCGGAGCGAAGCGACGCCGGGTGAGGGGCGTGGCTCTCGCGAAAAGCGTGATCTCACGCCGGCACCCTCATGAACACCGTCTCGCCCGCAAGGAGCGCCAGCGCGAGAACGCCGAGGGCGAGGGAGAGCGGAGCGGAGTAGAGCTCGTCGATTTTTTCGCTCTTCGGGGCGGTGAGGCGCGTCTTCTCGAGCGTGTCGATACGGCTCAGGACGTCCTGCATCGCGCGGGCGTCGGTCGCGCGAAAGAACGCTCCGCCGGTGAAGCGCGCGATTTCGGCGAGCGACTTCTCGTCGATCTCGCCGCGAATCGTCGTGTAGACCGTCTCGATCTCACCGGTCAGCGGGTTCTGTCGCTTGATCGGCAGCGGCACCGCGCCCTCGCTGCCGACGCCGATCGTGTAGATCTTGATGCCGAATTTCGCCGCGAGCTGCGCCGCGACGAGCGGATCGATCGAACCGGAGTTGTTCACGCCGTCGGTCACGAGGATGATCACGCGGCTCCGCGACTGCGACGTCCTGAGGCGATTCACCGCCGTCGCGATGGCGTGTCCGATCGCGGTTCCGTCGCCGTTCTCCCCCACCTCCGCCTTGTCGAGGATCGCCTGCGCGATCTCGCGGTCGAACGTAATCGGCACGCGCGTCACCGCGCGGACGCCGAACGTCACGATGCCGATCCGATCGTTCTGCCGCTTCGCGATGAAGTCGCCGATCAGCTCCTTCGCCACCGAGAAGCGATTCCGCGGCCGGAAGTCCTCGGCGGCCATCGAGCCGGAGCTGTCGAGGCAAACGACGATGTCGATGCCGTAGCGGTCGCTCGTCGCCATTCTCGTGACCCGCTGCGGCCGTGCGAGCGCGAGGACGAGCAGGAGCATCGCGGCGCACTCGAGGAGAAATGGGAACGACGCAAGCGCGGCGCGAAACGACGTCCCTTCGCGAACGAGCGAGAGCGAAGAAAAGCGAAACGCGCCCGTGCGCTTCCGGCGATCGCGGACGAGCAGCGCGACGCGCACGACCACCGCGACCGCGAGCAGAAGCCACCAGGGAGAGCCGAGGCGGATCATGCGGCCTTCTCCTCTTCGACCGGTCGAGGCTCGTACGCGTCGAGGATGGCGGGGGCGCGGGAGGCGAGCGCGTCGAAGTCCGCCTGCGGCGCGCCCCAGGGGGAGAACTTTTCGTAATCGCCGAGGCGGAGGAGCTCGGAGATGAGCTCGTGCTCGTGCGGGAGGAGCGGGAGCAGCTGCGACGTCGTCAGCTCGGCGCCGTAGCCGCGTTGCGCGAGATAGGCACGGACCGCGTCGGCGAGGAACGCCCAGCGCTGTTTCGATGTCCGTGCTTGTTCGACGGACACGCGGAATTGCTCTGCAGGCGTGAGGACCCGTTGCGGAACGGCGCGGCGTTTTCGGGCGCGGAGCCAGACCGCGGTCCAGGCTGCGATCGCGGCGAGGAGCGCGGCCGCGATGAGGATCAAAGGCAGCGCCGGCGAGGGCAGCGGATGCGGCGGTTTCAGAGGCGACGGCGTCTGCGCGTCCTTCGGCCCGAGGACCGAGCGAACCGGCACGACGAGATTGCGGAAGCGGACGTCGCCCGCAATACCGCTCAACGAGATCGGCTTCGGCGCGAACGTCCGGATGACGTAGTGCTGCCGCGCGTGGGACACCACCTCGAACGACGGCGACGCATCGAGCGTCACCGGCCGCGGAAAATCGATCGAGATCGGATCGCCGACCGTCGGTTTCGCCGGATGGAACGTCGCGGAGATCATCGCCGGCG
>DASYSN010000488.1:0-3274 GCA_036003305.1 Thermoanaerobaculia bacterium | reverse complement strand
TGCCGACTCCCACCGTGAATGGCGCGTTCCTCGGCGTGTTCGTTCCGCCAGGAACCCATCAGGTCGAGTTTCGCTACCGTCCCGCGGCGTTCGACACCGGCACTCGCGTGAGTGCCGGTGCCTTACTTCTGATCGCTGCAGTGCTGCTGCTTCGCCGCTTTACTGCGACGCGATCCAGCGGTTGATGCGGGCGTCGAGGACGTCGAGCGGGAGGCTGCCGCCGGAGAGGATGGCGTCGTGGAACTTCCGTTCGTCGAACTTCGGGCCGAGCTTGTCGCTGGCGCGCTTGCGGAGCTCTCGGATCTTGAGCTGGCCGAGTTTGTAGCTGCACGCCTGCGCCGGCCATGAGATGTAGCGGTCGGTCTCGGCCTGGATCGTCGGCTCGTCGACGGCGTGCGACTTCCGCATGAAGTCGACGACCTGATCGCGCGTCCAGTTCATGTCGTGGATGCCGGTGTCGACCACGAGACGGACGGCGCGGAACAGCTCGGAACAGAGGCGGCCGTAGTCGGAGCCGGGATCCTGGTAGAAGCCGACCTCTTTGCCGAGCTGCTCGGCATACAGCGCCCACCCTTCGGTGTACGCGGAGTTGCCGCCGTGCTTCCGAAACTCCGGCAGGTTCGTGAGGGTCTGCTGAATCGAGAGCTGCATGTGATGGCCCGGGATACCCTCGTGATACGCGACCGCCTCGTCGTCGATCATCCGGCGGTGCTCGAAGTCCGAGACGGCGACGGACACGCGGCCGGGGCGTTTCCCGTCGGGCGTGCCGGTCTGGTAGTGCGTGGCGGCGGCTTTCTGGAACTCGGGGATCGCCTCGACGGTCACCGGCGCGGACGGAATGATCGTGAATAGCTGCGGGAGCTTCGTCCGCATTTGCGCGATGTAACGCGAGAAGTCGTCGAGGATCTGCTGCGCGGAGGCGGGTTTGTACTTCGGATCGTTCTCGACGTGCTCGCGGAAACTGGCGAGGTCGGGATAGCCATTCGCTTTCGCGAGCGCGGTCATCTCGGCCACGATGCGGTCGTACTCCTTGAGGCCGATCTCATGGATCTGCGCGGGAGTGAGATTCGTCGTCGTCAGGCGGTGAATCGCGGCCTGATAGCGGCGCTTGCCATCCGGCAGGCTTTCGATCGACAGCGTCTCGCGGCCATACGGGACGTAGTCCTTCGTCATGAACTCCGCGAACTGCTTGTAGGCCGGGATCACCTCGTTGTTCACGGCTGCCGTGATCTCATCGGTCAGACGCTTCTTGTCCGCCTCGGAGAACGACGCGGGGATCTTCTGGATCGGCCGGAGGAACGGATCGGCGGCGATGATTCCGTTCGCCTGGTTGGGGATTTTGGCGGCGAGGAACTTCACCATCACGAGGTGGTCCTTCACGCCGGCGCGCAACACGTCCTCCGTCTCGCGCAGCGCCTTCGGGATCTGGTGCAGGCGCGAGATGTAGTCCTCGTAGTGCTTGACCGAATCCAGCGGCACCGAGTTCGGCAGATCGGCGAGGGCCGTGTGCAGGCCGCCCTGCGCCGTCACCGGCATCTCGTAATCCTTGAGATCCCAGTCGTCGGCGCCCTCCTGGAGGTTCTTGAGGAAGAGGTCGTGCGACGTGCGGTCCTCTTCGCTGAATCCTTCCGGCGAGATCGCTTTGATCCGCTTCAGGAAGTCTTCGTTGATCTCGTGACGCTTCTGGATCGCGGCCAGCGAGTACTCGCCGAGCTTGTCGTTGTAGCGGTAGTCGCCGACGTTCGTGGCGAGCGTCGGGTTGAGTTTGAGGTTCGTTTCCCACGACTCGGCGAAGAGGGCGTTCTGCTTCGCGAGGCGCTCTGCGACGGAAGGCTCCGCCGCGAACGCGGCAGACGAAATGACGAGCAGGGTTGCGGAAAGTAGGGGTCGGATGCGCATCGGCGGAGGCTATCAGAACGGGGCGCAGCCGACGTTTCGCGTCTGTAAAACATAGTCCTCGGTCCTCGGTCCTCGGTCCTCGGAAGCTTGTTCGATGCTCTGGTCCGAGGACCGAGGACTGAGGACCGAGGACTCGTCGTGACGGTCGTCATACGAGCCGGTGACCACTCCTGCGTCGGCACGTTGCGCGGGTGGCTACGATCACTCCGACATCACGCGATCAGGAGACAATCGTGGCCTTCGTCATCACAGACAACTGCATCAAAGATGAGCTGTGCGCTCAAGCCTGTCCGGTCGACTGCATCCATCCGCGCAGTGAGGAGTCCGACTTCGACTCCGCGACGCAGATGTACGTCGACCCCGCGGAATGCATCGACTGCGGCGCCTGCATCCCGGCGTGCACGTCCGACGCGATCTTTGCGCTCGACGACGTCCCGGCCGACAAACGGCAGTTCATCGAGGTCAACGAAGCGTTCTTCGCGGCGCGGTAAGCGCTTCGCATAAGCGCGATCTTCGGCATCCGGATGCCGGCCTTTTGTGCCCCATATCACGGCCAAGACGCCCCAACCTACCTAAATCTATCCCGGGCACAGAGACGTAGATTATTCGGCGTACAATCCGTCTCTTCACACTCAATAACTCGTTCCGGAGCAGAGCATGGTTCGTTCATCCGCGTTGCGGCTCGTGGCGGTATTTGTGTTCGCGGCGGCGGTCGCGCCGCTCCATGCCGCCACCTACAGCAGCACTCAGACGGGAAACTGGAGCAGCGCCAGCACCTGGGGCGGGGCGGGGGTGCCGGGAGCGGGCGACACCGCGACCGTCAACGGCGGCCACGTCGTCACCCTCGACACCAACGTCACCGTCGCGACCCTGACGCTCTCGGGCGGCCAGATCACCGGCACGAACTCCCTGAACGTCACCACCGTCTTCAACTGGAACAGCGGCACCCTCTCGGGCGCGAGCACGATGACGATCGCCTCCGGCACGGTCGGCGGCGGCGGCACGCTCGACGCGCGCACCCTCACGAACAACGGCTCCTTCACCTTCAACGGCGGCAACTACTTCTACATGCAGAACGGCGCACAGGTGACGAACAACGGGACGATCGAGTTCCTCACCGACGGCGGCGGCATCTTCCAGAGCGGCTCGCTCGGATCGATGGCGCTCACCAACGCCGGGACGATCAAGAAGAGCGGCGGAACCGGCATCAGCACCGTCGGAATGCCGATCACGGGACAAAGCGGAAGCCAGGTGCTGGCGCAGAGCGGCACGCTGCTGATCGCCGCGGTCTCCGCGACCGGGACGACGTTCGACGCCTCCAGCGGCGCCACGCTCGAGTTCAACACCAGCGACACCCGCTCGATCGACGCCACCT
>DASYSN010000487.1:0-7962 GCA_036003305.1 Thermoanaerobaculia bacterium | reverse complement strand
TCGCCGACCTCGACGACGGCAACGAGCGGGTCGTTCAGGTGCGCGTTGAGCCACTCGCTGCTGACGACCATTTCCTGTTTGGTGGCGAGGGTGAAGAGGGCTGCGGCAAAGATTGAGATCATGCTGTGCTCCACTCGACGGCTGCGGATTCGGCATACCACTCGGCGACGCTGATGAACGGCTCCGGCGTGGCGAGGCAGACCACCTGATCGGCGCGCAGGGCGACGTCGTAGCGCGCGTCGTTCGAGGCGACCGGCATGGCGACGATGATCTGCCGCGGATTCTCGCGCCGGAGCTCGCGGATGAACGCGATGGTGTCCGTCGCGTCGGCGATTCCGTCCGCCACGAGGATGACCGTCGAGTTGAAGACGGCCGTGGCCTTCGGATGCAACTGTTCGACGATCTCGAACGCGACGGGATCGGAGCTGCGGGGTGAGGGGAGAACCGTGACGTCGGTCCGCCGGGCGAACTGCGTGAGCCTCTGTGCGAGCTGTCGTCCGGCGTCGGCGCGATCGCGGAAGAGCATCGGGATCACCTCACTGCGAGGATCGGTTCGAGGAGACGATCTGTCGAGGCGGCCAGTCACAGGACGACGTGACGTGTCCTTTTCGGCGTCCGTTCGTCTCATCTGGTAACCGGAATTTTGTCGCGGCGCGGGCCGGTTCGAACGGGTCGCAAATCTTCGAAGCTCCAACAACTTAACGGGTAAGGGCCACTCATCGGATGACGCGAAACCGCATCGTCTTTTTCCTCACATCGGCCGCGCTGCTCCTGGCGCCGGCACTTTTTGCGACCACACCGACCGCGCGTACCGGAACGCACATGGTCTATGACCCGAAGACGACCTACACGGTCCTCTTCGGAGGCCAGTCGCCGTTCGATCCCGGCACGGCCAAGGCCTACAACCTGAACGACACCTGGTACTGGGTCGGCGATCATTGGGTGCAGGTCTATCCCGCGACCACGCCCGCCGGCCGCTCGTTCCACACCATGACCTACGACGTGGCGCACAGCCGCATCACCATGTTCGGCGGCAAGACCGACGCCTCGACAGCCGTCGACGAGACGTGGGCCTACGACGGGATCGATTGGACGCAGTTGCACCCGTCGGCCGCGCCTTCGCCCCGGATCTGGGCCGGATCGGCGTACGACACGACGCGCAACCGCATCGTCCTGTACGGCGGCCAGTTCACGACGTCCGACCTGAAGACGACGACCAACTACTACGACACGTGGGAGTTCGACGGCATCAACTGGAGCCAGATCGGAAGCAACGGTCCGCAGATCACGACGCCGCTCGTGGCTTACTACGAGCCGACGCATCAGATGATCATGCTCGGCAGCGACAGCACCCAGAAGCCGCACATGTACTCGCTCAACGCAGCGAACGGAACATGGACGGAGATGACGCCGTCGACGATGCCCGATTGCGTCAACGACGCCGGCCTCGTCTATCAGGCGCACGATCCGAAGGTACTCGTCCTCTATGCCGGCACCTGCTCGAGCAGCGGGACCGGAAGCAACACCTACGAGTGGGATGGCAGCAACTGGCAACTCGTCGGGCCGCCGTCCGGGACGTTCCGGCTGACCGGCGAGGCGATGGCGTACGACCCCGCACGCCGCACGACGACCATCTTCGGCGGCACCGAGGCGTTCAGCGTCCCGCTCGCACAGACCCTCACCTACAACGACGGCGTCTGGAGCAACCCGCGCGATCCGGCGTACTCGCCGTCGCCGCGTTCCCTCTTCGCCTTCAATACCGATCCGCTGAACGGCGTCATCTGGCTCATCGGCGGAATGGATGCGACCGCCACGCTCGACGACATCTGGAAATACTCGCGCGGCTCGTGGCAGGAGGTGCCGTTCGCCAACTCCCCGATCGCGTGCGTCTCGCCCGTTTCGGCGTTCGACAGCCATCGCAACAAGCTGGTCGTCGTCTGCCAGGACGTGAGCGTTCACGAATTCGACGGCACCACCTGGACCAACGTCGATACGACCGGTCAGAAGACCCACCCGCAGGTGCGGCGCTTCAGCTCCATGGTGTTCGACGAGCACCTCAACAAAGTCGTCCTCTTCGGCGGTTACAACGACATCAACTACCTCAACGAAACGTGGACGTGGGACGGCACTACCTGGGCGCAGGTGAATCACAACAACGCGCCCGCGCGTTCTCACGCCGCCATGTGGTACGACCCGAACATGAAGCTCACCGTCATGTACGGCGGGATCGGACAACGGTCGTCGCAGGATCGCATCGAGCGATTCCAGGACATGTGGTCGTTCGACGGCACCGGCTGGACCGAGATGACCGTCACCACGACTCCGGGCCAGCGTTATGGCGCGCAGGTGACGGTGAATCCGGTCGACGGCAAGGCCTACCTCTTCGGCGGTCTGAAGCTGACCGTCGACGGCGCGAAGCAATCGCAGAACTACGAGAACGATCTCTGGGTGTGGGACGGCAGCGCGAAGACGTGGTCGCAGGTGAACACCTCCACGATCCCGCCCGCTCGCGAGAACGGCGGCCTCGCCTTCGACCCGATCACGCGAGAGCTCGTCCTCGTCGCCGGGTACGCCGGCTACTACCGCTCCGACGCCTGGTCCTTCCGCGGCGGTGACTGGGTTCTGCATCCCGAGGGGATCCAGCAGCCGCGCAGACGCGGCGTCGGGCACTAGAGCTCAGGGCTTAGTGCTTAGTGCTTAGGATGAGAGACCTAAGCCACTAAGCACTAAGCCACTAAGCACTGCCATGCTATCCTCCGCCGCCTGGTGCAGATCGCTCTCGGTGCAGACCACGGCGGTTTCGAGCTCAAGGAACAGTTGAAGTCGTACCTGCGGCAGCAGGGACACTCGATCCGCGACCTCGGGACGAACAGCAAAGACCCCGTCGACTACCCCAAAATCGCGCGCGACGTGGCGGAGCTCGTCTCGGCCGGAACGGCTCGTTTTGGAATCATGGTCGACGGCGCGGGGATCGGCTCGGCCATGACGGCCAACAAAGTCCCGGGCGTCCTGGCGGCGGCCGTCTACAACGAAGGTCTCGCCCGTAACGCACGCGAGCATAATGATGCAAACGTACTCACGCTCGGAGCGGGGCAGGTGGACGTCGAGACCGCCAAACGGATCGTCGACGTCTTCCTGACGACGGAGTGCACCGTGGACCGTCACCGCAAGCGCGTGAGCATGATTCGGGACCTCGACAAAAAAGGAGCGCGCAACGTGAATCGCAACGCGGGCGGCGATCTCTCGCCCGAGGACATGGCGCGGATCGCCGAGCGAGTGAGAGAGTTGTTGCAGGGGGGCGGAGGGGTCGCGGCGCAGCCGGCGGCCGTCGCGCTGCCGCCGGACAAGCTCGTCAAACTGATCGATCACACCATCCTCAAGCCGGAAGCGACGGACGAGGACATCGAGAAACTCTGCAACGAGGCGAAGCAGTACCGCTTCTACTCCGTCTGTGTGAACCCCGTCTGGGTCCCGAAAGCGCGGACGCTCCTGCGCGGCACCGACGTGAAGATCTGCGCCGTGGTCGGCTTTCCGCTCGGCGCGCAGTCGCCGGAGATCAAGACGCTCGAGGCGCGCCGCGCGCTGCGCGAAGGCGCCAAAGAGATCGACATGGTCATCAACATCGGCGCGCTGAAGAGCAAGGACGACCTGCTCGTGGCGCGCGACATCCGCGGCGTCGTCGAGGTCTGCGACGAGGCGCGCGCGGTGTCGAAAGTGATTCTGGAGACCGCGCTGCTGACGGACGAAGAGAAAGTCCGCGGCTGCCAGCTCTCGATGAAGGCGGGGGCCGACTTCGTGAAGACGTCGACCGGCTTCTCGAAGAGCGGCGCGACCGTCGAAGACGTGGCGCTCATGGCGCGGACGGTCGCTCCCAGGAAGCTCGGCGTCAAAGCGTCGGGCGGTGTCCGCACTTACGAAGACGTCGTCAAAATGGTGCAGGCGGGCGCGACGCGCGTCGGCAGCTCCAACAGCGTCAACATCGTTCAGGAAGCCATGAAGTTGGCCGGGAAGAGGTGACGGAGTGGGTGAGCTACGCTGCTACGTATTCATCGATCGGCTTCAGCCGCAGTTCGCGTCCTTCCTCGGGACCGTCGCGCAGGGTTTCCTGCCGGTTCCGGGACAGGCGGCGCTCTTCGTCGAGGTGGCGCCGGGCATGGACATCATGCGCGTCACCGACGTCGCGTTGAAGTCGACCGACGTCCGCCCCGGAATGATGATCATCGAGCGCCTCTACGGCATGCTCGAGATCCACTCCGACTCGCAGGCCGACGTACGCCAGGCGGGACACGCGATTCTCGAGCACCTCGGCCTCAAGGAAGAGGAGCGCATCAAGCCGGAGATCACATCGAGCCAGGTCATTCGCAACATCTCCGACTACCACACGCAGTTGATCAATAGAACGCGCCACGGCGACATGATCGTGCCGGGGCAGACGCTCTACGTTCTCGAATGCGCTCCCGCGGGCTACGCGGCGATCGCGGCCAACGAAGCGGAGAAGGCGGCGAACATCAACGTTCTCGAAGTCCGCGCCTTCGGCAGCTTCGGCCGCGTCTACCTCGGCGGCGAGGAGCGCGACATCGACGTCGGATATCGCGCGGCAGAGCAGGCGATCCAATCGCTCTCGGGCCGCGCCGGAAGAGCTTAGTCAATAAGAGGAGGATTCATGACGGATGCACTCGGGATGATCGAAACGAGGTCGTTTCCGGCGGTTGTCGAAGCCGCCGACGCGGCCGTGAAGGCGGCGCGCGTCGAGCTCGTGTCGTACGAGAAGACGGGCGGCGGATACACGACCATCGTCGTGCGCGGCGACGTCGCGGCGGTTCGCGCGGCGTGCGACGCGGCGCAGACGGCGGCCGGACGCGTGGGAGACGTCGTGACGGTGCACGTGATCGCGCGTCCGCACGATCAGGTCGATGCGGTCATGCCGCTCGGCCGCGGCACCCCCGCGCCCTCGAACGCGAAGAAGTAGGCCAGAGGCCGACCGATGCAACTCGCAAGAGTCGTGGGTACGGTCGTTTCGACGCGGAAAGAGCCGAACCTCGAGGGGCTCAAGCTCCTCGTCGTCCGCCCTCTCGACGAAGAGGGGAAGGACGCGGCGAACGCCCTCGTCGCGGCGGATGCCGTCGGCGCCGGCCCCGACGAGATCGTACTGATCGCGTCGGGCAGCTCGGCGCGTCAGACGCAGGCGACCGACAAGAAGCCGGTCGACGCCGTCGTCATGGCCATCGTCGACAGCTGGTACGTCGGCGACAAGGAAAAGTATAGGAAATGAGCACGCGGCTCACCGACCGGGAGATCGAAGAGATCGCGCGGCGCATCGCCGCCGACATCTCGCGCGGCAGCAGTGTGGCGCCGTCCAGTGTGGCGCCGGCAATCCTGCCGGCGCGCGCCGGCGAGGGCGCCGGCGCCACACAGAGTTACGCAGGAGTCACGGGCGTCTTCAGCACCGTCGACGAGGCCGTGCGCGCCGCGAAGGAAGCGCAGCCGCGCTTCGTCGCGCTTAAGCTCGAGCACCGCGCCCGCATCATCGCGGCGATCCGCAAGGCGATGCTCGAGAACTGCGAGACGCTTGCGAAGGCGGCGTGGGAGGAGACGGGCCTCGGCCGCTACGAAGACAAGGTCGTCAAGAACCGGCTCGTCACCGAGAAGACGCCGGGACTCGAAGACCTCGCGCCGATCGCGCAGAGCGGCGATCACGGCCTCGTGCTCATCGAGCCGGCGCCGTTCGGCGTCATCGGCGCCATCACGCCAGTCACGAATCCGACGTCGACGATCATCTGCAACTCCATCGGCATGCTGTCGGCCGGCAACGCGGTCGCGTTCAACGTTCACCCGTACGCGAAGAACTGCTGCATGCAGACGATCGCCCTGATCAACAAGGCGATCCTCGGCGCGGACGGTCCGCCGAACGTCGTCACCGGCGTCGCGAATCCGACCATCGAGTCGGCGCAGGAGCTGATGCGGCATCCGCTCGTGCGGCTCGTCGTCGTCACCGGCGGCGGCGAGGTCGTGAAGGTCGCGATGAACAGCGGCAAACGCGCCATCGCGGCGGGACCGGGCAACCCTCCCGTCGTCGTCGACGAGTCGGCCGACATCGACAAGGCGGCGCGCGACATCATCATGGGCGCGTCGACCGACAACAACATCATCTGCACCGACGAGAAGGAAGTCATCGCCGTCGCCTCGATCACCGACGCGCTCATCAACTCGATGCGCAACCAGGGCGCCGTCGTCATTCCGCGCGAACGGCTGCCGGAGCTCGAGCGCGTCGTCTTCACGGAAATGCGCGGCCCGCGTCAGCGTGCGAAGGTCGACAAGGACCTCATCGGCAAGAACGCGAACGCCATCCTCGCGAAGATGGGGATCAACGCGAGCGACGCGGTCCGGCTCGTCGTCGCCGAGGTGGATGAGAACCATCCGCTGTTGTGGACCGAGCAGATGATGCCGGTGATGGGCGTCGTGCGCGTCTCCGACGCGAACCGCGCCATCGACTTCGGCGTCGAGCTCGAGGGCGGCAACCGGCACACCGCGGTCATGCATTCGAAGAACCTCGACAACCTCAGCCGGATGGCGAAGGCGTGCGACTGCTCGATCTTCGTCAAGAACGGCCGCTCGCAGGCAGGCCTCGGCCTCGACGGCGAGGGCTACTGCTCGTTCACCATCGCCAGCCCGACCGGCGAAGGTCTCACCGGCCCGCGCAGCTTCTCGCGCTGGCGCCGCTGCACGATGGTCGATCATTTCAGGATCACGTAGATGAAGAAGGTCTCCGCACTCGCGGTTCTCGATTTCGACAACATCCCGACCGGCGTCTTTGCCGTCGACACGATCCTCAAGAAGGCGCCGATCGCGTTCGTGCGCGCCGGCACCGTCACGCGCGGACGCTATCTCGTCCTCTTCGGCGGCTCGACCGGCGCGACCGCGGAGTCACTCGCCGAGGCGCGGGAGCGTTGCGCGGGGACGATCCTCGACGAAGCGTTCCTGCCAGACGTGCACGACGCGCTCTTCGACGGCGTCTTCGGCGCGAAGAAGAAGGCGACCGGATCGCTGCTGATCATCGAGACGGAGACGGCGGCGTCGATCGTCCGTGCCGTCGAAGCCGCGCTGAAGGGGACGCCGGTGCAGCTCCTCGAAGTGCGGCTCTCGGACACGGGGCTGTCGGGCAAGGGCGTCGCGCTCCTCGCCGGATCGCTTCACGACATCGAGGCGGCCGCGGTGCTCGCCGCTTCAGGCGCCGGCGCCGACGCGCCGCCGCCGCTCGGCTACTCGTATCGCCTGATCGCGGCGCCGCACGACGTGACGGAGCGGAACATCTCCGGGACGACGCGTTTCAACGAGGCGCAGGTCATCGAGCTCGACGGAGAGATCGCTTAATGCTCCTCGGCCGCGTCATCGGCCAGGTCGTCCCGTGCATCGTCACGCCCGGCCTCGAAGGCGTGCCGATGCTCCTCGTGCAGCCGCTCGACAAGACGCTGAAGCCGAAAGGGAAGGCGATCGTCGCCGCCGACTCGACGCGCATGGCCGGCCCCGGCGAGCTCGTGTCGTACGAAGGCGGCCGCGAAGCCGCCCTCGCGCTCGACCCGTGGTACGTCCCGGTCGATCACGCCATCATCGCCATCGTCGACGGGGTGAACGTCCAATGATCCTCGGACGCGTCATCGGCGAGATCCACGGCACGATCAGGCACCGTTTCTACGACTCCCGCCGTCTGCTCGTGGTCGAGAAGACCGCCCCCGACGGCACCCCAACCGGCGACTACGTCATCGCCGTCGACTCCGTCGGCGCCGGCGCCGATGAACGCGTCATCGTCAACGACGAAGGCAACGGCGCCCGCCAGATCCTCGAGTCCGCCGACGGCCCGGTACGCTCCGTCGTCGTCGGCATCATCGACGACGTGTACTGACGCCGTCTGTCATCCTGAGCCGCGTAGACGGCGAAGGACCCGGTGCTGAAACAAGAAGCGCG
>DASYSN010000486.1:0-3691 GCA_036003305.1 Thermoanaerobaculia bacterium | reverse complement strand
GTCGGCATCGGCGACGGACTGATTCGGCTTTCGGTCGGACTGGAAGACGTTCGCGACCTGATCGACGATCTCGACCAGGCGCTGGCGAGTGTAGGGGCCGGCTCTCAGCCGGCCCAAGAGGCGGTGGCCGTATGAAACGCGTGAAAGTCTCACTACTCGGCTGTGGAACGGTAGGGCAGGGATTCGTGACGCTCCTCGCGCAGGAGCGCTCACGAATCGCCAACCGCCTCGGACTTCTCATCGACATCGACCGGATCCTCGTCCGCGTTCCGACCAGGATCCGCCCCGGTGTCGACCGGTCGCTCATCACGACCTCGGCGATCGACGTCCTCGACAGTGACGCCGACATCGTCGTCGAGCTGATCGGCGGGGTTCACTCGGCGGGCGCGTTTGTCCGGCGGGCCATCGATCGTGGACGGCACGTGGTCACGGCCAACAAGGCGCTTCTGGCGGCGAGCGGCGGCGACCTGTTTCAGGCCGCCGCGGCCGCCGGTGTGTCGATCGGATTCGAGGCGAGCGTCTGCGGAGGCATTCCGGTGATCACGACGCTGCAACGCGGCCTCGCTGGCGATTCCGTCGAGTCGATCCGCGGGATCGTGAACGGGACGTGCAATTTCATCCTGTGCCGGATGGAAGACGGCCTTTCGTTCGGCGAGGCGCTGGCACTGGCGCAGGAGCGCGGGTTCGCCGAGGCCGAGCCGTCGCTGGATGTGGACGGCGAGGATGCCGCGCAGAAACTGCGGATCCTGGCGGCCATTGCGTTCGATGCGCCGGTGATCGACGAGACGGTAATCGGGATTCGGGGCGTGACGCCGGAGGACGTCGAGCGGGCACGCCTCGGCGGAAACGTCATCCGGCTCGTCGCGAGTGCCGCCGAAACGCCGCTGGGGGTCGTCCTGCGCGTCGAGCCGCGGGAGCTCGACGCGAACGATCCGCTGGCGACCGTGCGGGACGAGAACAACGCCGTCGTGATCCGCGGAAGGGCGACCGGGGAGCTGACCCTGACCGGGAAAGGGGCCGGGGCGCTGCCTACAGCCGCGGCGGTGCTCTCGGACGTAATCGAGATTGCGAGGCGAGTTCCGGCAGCCGCCTGGGCTTCGCCGCGAGTTCCAGTGCATCCTTCGGATTACATAATCGCCGTTAATAGACGCTGAGGAAAACCCTTGGGAAGACGGCTTGCACCTAGAATCCGCTGCGATTCATGAAGATCCTGACGCGCTACATCCTCAAGGAGATGTTCGGCCCGACGATGCTCGGGCTGCTCTTCTACACGTCGATCATCCTGATGAAGCAGCTCTTCGACCTCGCCGGCCTCATCATCCGGCAGTCGCTCTCGCTCGGGACCGTGATGCACCTGCTCGGTCTCTCGATGCCGCACATCGTCGTCCTGACCATCCCGATGTCGCTGCTGTTCGGAATCCTGATCGCCGTCGGCCGCCTCTCGGCCGACTCCGAGATCATCGCCATGCGTGCCCTCGGCATCTCCACGCGCACGATCTATCTGCCGGTCTTCCTCTTCAGCTTCGCGATCTTCCTGCTCAACCTCTACCTGATGAACACCTGGCTGCCGCGCGCGAACGCCGAGTTCACGCGAATGCGGCTGGAGATCGCCACCAGCGGCGCGCAGAAAGAGATCCGCCCGCGCGTCTTCTACGACGACTTCGAGAACGTCATCGTCTACGTGAACGACATCGACCCGCGCAGCGGCGAATGGCGCGGCGTCTTCGTCGCCGACACGCGCAGCGAGGATTCGACCGCGAAATACGGTTCGACGCCGGCCGGCATCTCGGCGGCCGCCGCCCAGGAGCACCCGAATGCCGCCGGAGCCATGGGCCAGCGCTCCGGACAGCGCGTCAGCGTCGCCCAGCGCGGTGCGATCGTCGTGGTCAAGCCACAACAGCAGCTCTGGCTGAACCTCTACAACTCGGCCACTCATATATGGGACCCGCGGCGGCCTGACCGTTACGACGTCAATTCCAACGCCCTGCAGCGGATCTTCCTCGGCGATAAGTACCAGACCGACCCGAACCGTCTGGCGCACTCGCTCCGCGAAATGGACCTTCGGCAGCTCTGGCAGCAGCAGCAGCTCCTGGCTCGGACCACCGACCGCGAGACCTACAACCTGGCGTGGGTCGAGATCCACAAGAAGTTCTCGATCCCGTTTGCCTGCATCGCTTTCGGCGTCCTCGGACTGCCGCTCGGGATCACCAACCGGCGCGGCGGCAAAAGCTCAGGCTTTTCTTTAAGTATCGCGATCATCCTGTTCTATTACGTCACGATCAACAACGGCGAAGCGCTGGCGGCCGCGGGCAAGATCACCCCGTTCGTCGGCATGTGGGCGGCGAACATCGTCCTGCTCGCCATCGGCATCTACCTGTTGATTCGCGCTAATCGCGACGCGGGAGCGCAGCGCAGCGAGGGCTCGCTCTTCGCGCGGGTAAAGAAAGGCCTCGCGCGCGCGATGACCCGCCGCGGCGAGACGGTGACCGAGCACGACGAGCCACAGATCCTGTCGCGGCTCGACATCACGTTTCCCAACATCATCGACCGCTATGTCCTCCGCGAGTTCCTCAAGATCCTGGCGCTGGTGGTCATCTCGACCGCCGCGATGATCATGATCATCGACTACACCGAGATCGCAAACGACATCCGGGCCAACCACATCCCGCTGCACGTCGTGCTCGCCTACTACCGCTTCCTGCTGTTCCAGGTGCTGAACTGGACGCTGCCGATCTCGGTGCTCGTCTCGACGCTCGTCACCTTCGGGATGCTCTCGAAGAACAATGAGGTGACGGCGATCAAGTCGGGCGGCATCTCGCTCTATCGCGTCGCGATGCCGATCGTGGCCATCGCGGTCGTCATCAGCGTCCTCGCCTACTTCCTGCTCGACTTCGTGCTCCCGTACTCCAACCAGCGCGTCGACGCGATCCACAACCGCATCAAACGCGGGAAAGAGGCGGCAACCGCCGCCGCGATGCAGCAGAAGCTCTGGCTCGTCGGCAAGGGGCGGTACCTGATCAACTTCCTCTCGTACGACCACGCGGCCAACGAACTGGCGCAGGTCCAGATCTTCGAGCTGCACCCGACCGAGTTCCGCCTCGTGCGTCGCGTCTACGCCCAGAGCGCCAAGTGGAACGGACACGCTTGGGTCTTCACGAACGGCTGGGTGCGATCGTTTCTCGACAACGGCGAGTCGACCTACGCGCCGATCGTGACGCCGCTGGAGCTGTACTACAAAGAGACGCCCGAAGACTTCGAGACCGAAGTACGGACGCCGGATCAGATGACGTACGCGGAGCTGCACAGATACATCGACACGATACGCCGCTCCGGATACTCGGCGGAGCAGTTGACCGTGAAGCTGTACACGAAGACGTCGTGGCCGGTGCTGAGCCTCGTGATGTCCCTGATCGCGCTCCCATTCGCGTTCAGGATCGGCAAACGCGGCGCCCTCTACGGCGTCGGAATCGCGCTCGTCCTCGGGATCACGTACTGGATGGTCTTCGCGATCTTCACCAAGTTCGGCGAAGTCGGCAACCTCCCGCCGTTGTTATCGGCCTGGAGCGCCAACATCCTCTTCTCGATCGCCGCGATCTACATGTTCCTGAACGTGGAAACGTAGGGGCACGGCCGTGCTGTCATCCTGAGGTGGCGGAGCGGCGGAGCCGCGTAGCGCACCGAAGGACCCGGT
>DASYSN010000485.1:0-5433 GCA_036003305.1 Thermoanaerobaculia bacterium | reverse complement strand
GAGGAAGGCGAAGAAGTCGTCGTTCTGGAACGAAGCGTGGCGCACTTCGAGCGCCTTCGGGTAATCGCGAAACGCGCCGAAGAGATCGACCAGCTTCACGCGCGCCTCCGGCGTGTTGCGGAAGCTCCACGGGAACTGCAGAAGGATCGCGCCGAGGACGTTCGCGGTAGCGAGAGGTTCCAGGTAATCGTGGAATGCCTTCACCTCTCCCGGCGCGAGCGGCGCGGCCTCGTGCGTGAAACCGCGGTAGATCTTCGTCGTGAACTTGAAATTGCGGTTCCCGGTCACGCGGCGCGTCCAGCTCTTCGCGTGCGTCGGCGGCGGGATCCGGTAGAACGGCGAGTTGATCTCGATCGTGTCGAAGTACTGCGCGAGGTACGCGAGCGGGTCGAATCGCGATCCGTGCGGCGGGTAGACGATCCCCTCCCAGTCCTTGTAACTCCAACCGGCGGGGCCGATACGAACCGTATGATTTTGGATGGTCAATTGATTGACGACTTATTTTGACGAACGTTTTCTCTCTTCCGGTTTCCCGCGAACCTATGCTAAAAAGTGGGCCAACGAATCCAAGCGAATGACACTCCCCAGACAGCAGATTGCGTCGCGGGGCGACTTGTATTCGTCGGCTGAAGGGGGGCGATCGCTCAGGTTCGTTGTGAATCCCAAGAATATCGCGGGGCTTGAAGTCGCGGCACCCCGCTACGAGTAGGCTGCGGCACATTTTTCAAACGGTTACTTAGGAGACCAGAGTTTCATGGATACCTTCAATGACAAAACCCTGAACTGCATCGACTGCGGCGGGGAATTTCTTTTTTCGAAGAATGAGCAGGCTTTCTACGCGGAGCGTGGATTCACGAACGAGCCGAAGCGCTGCAAGGTCTGCCGCGACAAGCGGAAGACGTCGCGCGACGGAAATGGCGGCTCTCGCGACCGCGCGATGGTGAGCGTCACGTGCGATTCGTGCGGCGTCGCCACCGAAGTGCCGTTCACCCCGGTGAGCGGCAAGCCGGTCTACTGCCGCGATTGCTACAACTCCCGCCGTGGCGCCTCCCGCCACTCCAGCTGGGCGTAAGACAAAGCATCGCATCCTGAAAACGGCGGCCCGCCAGGCCGCCGTTTTCGTTCCGGATCGTTTATGATCCGCGCGCTTTGGCGCACCCTCACGACCGTCCTCTCAGCAAACCCGTAGACAGCGTCCTCGATCTCATCGGCAACACGCCGATGGTCCGCCTCACCCACATCCCGGCCGCGGACGACGCCGATCTCTTCGTCAAGATGGAGCTGCTCAACCCCGGCTTCTCGGTCAAGGACCGCATCGGAATCGGGATGATCGAGAAGGCGGCGAAGTCCGGCGAGCTGAAGCCCGGCGGCACGATCATCGAGCCGACCGCCGGCAATACCGGCGTCGGACTCGCGCTCGCCGGCGTCCGCCTCGGGTACCGCGTCATCCTCTGCGTCCCCGAAAACTTCTCGATCGAGAAGCGTGAGGTGATGAAGGCGCTGGGCGGCGAAGTCGTCCTGACGCCCGCGGCCGACGGGATGAAGGCGGCGATCGCGAAGGCGCAGGAGCTGTCGAAGACCATCCCGAACTCCTACGTCCCGCAGCAGTTCGCGAACCCGTACAACACCGAATCGCATTACGAAACCACCGGCCCCGAGGTGTGGGAGCAGATGGATGGGAACGTCGATGCGTGGGTGGCGGGCGCCGGCACCGGCGGCACGTTCAGCGGCGTCGCGAAGTATCTGAAAGAGCGCAATCCGAAGTGCTGGTGCGTCGTCGTCGAGCCGCAGGGCTCGATCCTGAAAGGCGGCGAGGCCGGCCCGCACGAGGTCGAGGGAATCGGCGCTTCGTCGTTCATCCCGCCCGTGCTCGACATGTCGCTCGCCGACGAAGTGATTCAGGTCTACGACGACCCCGCGTTCGTGATGGTGCGACGGCTCGCGACGCAGGAAGGCATCCTCGGCGGGTCGTCCGCGGGAGCGAACGTTCACGCCGCGCTGGAGGTGGCAAAGCGCCTCGGCCGCGGCAAGCGCGTCGTCACCCTCATTCCGGACGCGAGCGAACGCTACATGTCGAAGGGCATCTATACGAAATGGGCGAAGCCTGTCGGAGGAAATTGAAAATTAGAAATTGAAAATTGAAAAAGGCCGCGCTCACGATTTCTTTCAATTTTCAATTTTCAATTTTCAATTCCGACCGGCAAAGCGAGCGACCCATGGGATTTTCGACAGACTGCATTCACGCCGGCCAGGAGCCGGAACCGCAGACCGGCGCCGTCTCCGTGCCGATCTTCCAGACGTCCACCTACGTGCAGCCCGAGCTCGGCAAGCACAAGGGCTACGAGTACGCGCGGACCAAGAACCCGACGCGCTCCGCCCTCGAAGCGAACCTCGCCGCGCTCGAGCGCGGCAAGCACGCGCACTGCTTCGCCTCGGGGATGTCCGCCACCGACACCGTCTTCCGCATGCTCGAAAAGGGCGATCACGTCATCGCCGGCGAGAACATGTACGGCGGGTCGTACCGCCTCTTCTCCCGCGTCTGCGAGAAGTTCGGGATCGAGTTCACGTACGTCGACACGTCGAACGTCGCGAACGTGAGGAGCGCGCTGCGCGACAACACGAAGATCGTCTTCCTCGAGACGCCGACCAACCCGATGATGACCATCACCGACATCGGCGCGTGCTCCGACGTCGCGCACAAGCGGGGAGCGCTGGTCGTCGTCGACAACACCTTCTGCTCGCCCTACCTGCAGCGGCCGATCGAGCTCGGCGCGGACATCGTGGTCCACTCCACGACCAAGTTCCTCAACGGCCATTCCGACTCCGTCGGCGGCGTCGTCGTCTCCAATTCCGACGAGATCGCCGAGAAGATCGGCTTCCTGCAGAACGCCGTCGGCGCGATCCTGTCGCCGTTCGATTCCTGGCTCGTCCTCCGCGGCGTCAAAACCCTCGCGGTCCGCATGAAGCGGCACGAAGAGAACGGCGGCGCGATGGCGAACTACCTCGCGCACCACGCCAAGGTGCAGAAGATCAACTATCCCGGCCTCCCCGACCATCCGCAGCACGAGCTCGCGAAACGCCAGATGAACGGCTTCGGCGCCCTGATCTCCTTCGAGCTCGGCTCCTACGGCAACGCCAAGAAGTTCCTCGACCGCGTCCGCCTCTGCTCCCTCGGCGAGTCGCTCGGCGGCGTCGAGACGCTCATCTCCCACCCTGAAACGATGACCCACGCCTCCGTCCCGGTCGAAACGCGCAAACGCCTCGGCATCACCCCCGGCCTCGTCCGCATCAGCGTCGGCATCGAGGACATCGAAGACCTCATCGGGGATCTGGAGAACGCGTTCGAAGGGGTCTAGCGAAGGCGATCGCTAATGCGCGGTCGCCTTCGAATCAACACTTGGTACTGACTCGTTCCGGCATATCGTGTGAGGGTCACACGGAATACCACAGATAAACACGTCTCCGCACCAGAACCCGTCGCAGCCACAACCTTCCGGGTACTGTTCGCAGGCCGTATACCGGCACCCCAACTGACCAGTTGGTAGCAGTTGAGCCTGGAACCTGGCCAATTCGCGCGCAGGGTTTACCTCCGGCGTCTTCGGTGCCGCAATAGCATGTCCGTCCGTTGTGATGAACGGGATGACGGACATCGGCGGGAGAAGCGTATCCGCCGGAATCGCCTGGGCGGTGTTATCGGGTGTGGCGGCATACAGCGACGCCCCGAGGCTGAGCAGCAACGCCAGCACCACGAGATAGATAGAGTGGAATTTCGTTCTCTGTAACGGCCTCATGCACGCCTCCTGTCGTTTAGTGGTGAATGACACAAGTAAGGAGATGAATATAGGTTCGCGCCGGTCGTCAGGCAAGCCCCGTTTTGTCATCCCGAGCGTGAGCGAGGGACCTGGGTGGCAGGGCGGCACGAGTAGCGCGCCTCCCGCCCGCCCAGGTCCCTCGCTACGCTCGGGATGACACACTGGGGGCCGCTATACTCGCGACGTGCCCGAGTTTTCCGATGCAATGCCCGGCGCGGACCTCGTTCGGGCAGGACTGAACGATCTTGCGAACGGCATTGAATCGATCGAATCGCTGCTCGTACTGATCGGTGCGCCACGCCTGCGCAGCCTCGGCTTCGACGTTCCCGATACACCGTACTTCCCCGAGCACCGTCTCTACGCGAAGCTCTCCGAAGCGAGCGGCGACGCGGCTCACTCTGAGTACAACGCGCTGATCCGCCGGTTGGTGAGTTTTGAGCGCGCGATGGAATGCGCAAACTCAGAGGTTGTGAAGAACTCGTCGGTAAAGCTTGTTCCGTCATCCTGAGTCGCCGCAGCGAAGCGGAGGACGACGAAGGATCTCAAATTTCGCGGCACGGGCCACAGGCGGCGCACCTGGAGATCCTTCGCCGCGCTACGCCGGCTCAGGATGACGGAGTTGTTCAGGGCGCTCCGATTTTTCACAGCCCGCCAAGCCGACAAAAGACCTGAGCCACTCGCTTCCTAACGCGTAACGCATAACGAAAGTGGCCGGGCGCGCTCATAACGCGCCCGGCCGAGTCTACCTCCCGATCACCTTCACGCGTGCGGCGTCACGGGTACGTCAGGAGCCGGCGACTGAGGAGTCTTCGGGGCCTTCTTCCGGCGACCGAGATTCTTCAGGCGCTTGATCTCCGCGACGTGCGGAACGAGTGCAGCGTGCTCCGGATAGCGAGCAAGCCGCTGCCCGACCGTAAACGCCGTATCGGCGATAGCGGCGAGCTGCTGGCGGCGCACCAGATTTGCGCTGGAAACGCCGTTCAGCAAGGAGCGAAGCTCATCCTCGACGACGGCCCAGCGGTTGGAGTCGTCGCACAACTGGCGCACCCCGTCCGCGTCGTGACCGACGGGGGTCGAGATGGCGTCCGTGGTGCCGACCATGCTGATCGTCGACTGCAGGATCTCGCCGTTTTTCGCCGTCCGAGCGTGATTGCGAATGGTGTTTCGCTGAGCGGCAGTCATCGGAGTCGCCTCCGGAAGCTGGCTGCCAATCGCGCGCAACTGCTCGACAATCGTCTCGGGTGTGAGGCCGGGGGTTGGCTGCGGCGTGTCCGCAGCGCGAGTCGTGGTCATGGGGCTGTTGTTGATGATTGTCATAATTTCCTCCGTTTCTCTGCCCTGCCCTGACGGTTAGGCCGGAGGTGCAATCCACGACTCGTCGACGAGTGCGAGGCGACCACCGGCTGGAAGAGGCGGCGACGCGCCGACACTTCCGGTTAGTGATTTCCCGGGATGTACACCCCGGGCGTCTCGCGGCAGGGGGAGCAAGCTCTAACCCCCGCACCGGTACAGATCTGATGTCCCATTCGGAACGTCCGCACCGCCGACAGCCGCATGGTCTTTGTTCTTACGAACGCTGACCAATGGCGACAAATTAGGATCGAGCTCGGCCATTGTCAAG
>DASYSN010000484.1:0-10628 GCA_036003305.1 Thermoanaerobaculia bacterium | reverse complement strand
GTTCTCCGTGAGACCGAGGCGGCCGGAAAGACGCGCGACGTGCGTGTCGACCACCACGCCGACCGGCTTCTTGAACGCGTTCGACAGCACCACGTTCGCGGTCTTGCGTCCGACGCCGGGGAGCATCGTCAGCTCCTCCATCGTCGACGGCACTTCGCCGCCGTGCCGCTCCACGATGACCTTTGACGCCGCGATCACCGCCTTCGCCTTGTTGCGGTAGAAGCCGGTCTGTTTGACGTCGCGCTCCATCTCCTGCTGCGTCGCGCGCGCGAACGCCGCCGGGTCCGGATACTTGCGGAAGAGCGATTTCGTGACGATGTTCACCCGCGCGTCCGTCGACTGCGCCGAGAGCATCGTGGCGATCAGCAGCTCGAACGCGTTCGTGAAATCGAGCGAGCAATTCGCCTTCGGGTACATCTGCTTGAGGCGCACCGCGATGTCGTGCGCCCGCTCCTGCTTCTTCGTCGCCACGGACATAAAATCAAATCATGACCACGACCGTTGCGGAACCCCGAATCGTGCGCGCGCCGCGCGGCACCGAAATCTCCTGCCGCGGATGGCAGCAGGAAGCGGCGCTGCGGATGCTCATGAACAACCTCGACCCCGAGGTCGCCGAGCACCCCGATCAGCTCATCGTGTATGGCGGGCTCGGGAAGGCGGCGCGCACCTGGGAGTGCTTCGACGCGCTCGTCTCCACCCTGAAACGCCTGCGCGACGACGAGACGCTGCTCGTGCAGTCGGGCAAGCCGGTCGGCGTCTTCAAGACGCACGAGAACGCGCCGCGGGTGCTCATCGCCAACGCCAACCTCGTCCCGAAATGGGCCACCTGGGACGAGTTCCGCCGCCTCGACGCCCTCGGCCTCACGATGTACGGCCAGATGACCGCCGGCTCGTGGATCTACATCGGCACCCAGGGAATCCTCCAGGGAACCTACGAGTGTTTCGCGTCCGTCGCCAAACAGCGCTTCAACGACTCGCTCCGTCGGAAGCTCGTCGTCACCGCCGGCCTCGGCGGGATGGGTGGCGCGCAGCCGCTCGCCGCGACCATGAACGAGGCGACGGCGCTGATCGCGGAGGTCGATCGCTCCCGCATTCAACGCCGGCTCGAGAAACGCTACCTCGACGAAGAGGCGCCGTCGCTCGACGCCGCGATCAAACGCGCGGTCGAAGCGCGCGACAAGGGCGAAGCGGTCTCGATCGGCGTCGTGGCGAACGCGGTCGAGCTGCTCGAGCAACTCATCAAACGCAACATCGTCCCCGACATCCTCACCGACCAGACTTCCGCGCACGATGAGCTGAACGGCTACGTCCCAGCCGGCATCTCGTATGACGCCGCGCTCGCGATGCGCGAGAGCAGCCCCGAGATGTACATCGACGCGGCGTACACGACGATGGCCCGTCACATGCGCGCCATGCTCGAGCTGCAGAAACGCGGCGCGATCACCTTCGACTACGGCAACAACCTCCGCGGACAGGCGCGCGACAAGGCGGGCGTCGCCGACGCGTTCGAGGTCGGCGGCTTCGTGCCGCTCTTCATCCGGCCGCTCTTCTGCGAAGGGAAAGGCCCGTTCCGCTGGGCCGCGCTCTCCGGCGACCCGAACGACCTGTACGTCACCGACGAGGAGTTGCTGACCCTGTTTCCCGACGATAAAGGCCTGCACCGCTGGATCCGGATGGCGCAGAAGCGCGTCGAGTTCCAGGGATTGCCGGCGCGGATCTGCTGGCTCGGATACGGCGAACGGAATCGCGCCGGCGTGCTGTTCAACAAACTCGTCGCCGACGGAAAGGTGAAGGCGCCGATCGTCATCGGCCGCGATCACCTCGATTCCGGCTCCGTCGCGTCGCCGAATCGCGAGACCGAAGGGATGCGCGACGGCTCCGACGCGATCGCCGACTGGCCGATTCTGAATGCACTGCTGAACACGGCGGCCGGCGCGACGTGGGTGTCGTTCCACCACGGAGGCGGCGTCGGGATCGGCTACTCGCTGCACGCCGGCATGGTCGTCGTCGCCGATGGCACGCCTGCCGCCGCCGAGCGCCTGGAGCGGGTCCTCACGACCGATCCCGGCACCGGCGTGATGCGCCACGCCGATGCCGGGTATCCGGAGGCCATCCGCGTTGCCCACGAACGCGGTGTCGACCTGCCGATGCTCAATTCCTAGATTTTTTCAACAGGATGTCTGCTGCGCCGGTCGTCTTCAGCTCGATGAGCTTGTGCAGATCCGTGACACCGACAGCCTGCATCTGCCGGATGTAATCGGCTGTCACCTTCATGATTCCCATCTCCGAAAGTTGCCGAGCTGTGAGGTGTTCGTAACCGAGCGAGCGGTACTCCTCGATCTTCTTGGCCGTGATCCGGCCGATCTTGAGATCCGTCAGCTCCCGCGCCGTCAGATTCGTGAGGCCGGCGCCGCGCATCTCGCGCACGTAGTCCGGCTTCACGCCGATGACCGCCATCTCGCCGAGGTCGCGCGCCGGCATCGAGCTGTAGCCGAGCTCCCGCATCTGCGCGATGTACTCCGGCGTGACGCGGCCGACGCGGAAGTTCACGACCTCGCGCATCGTCAGATTCGGATACCCGGCGCGCGCATACTCGTGGATCGCGTCCGGCGTGATGTGAAAGACCGCGATCTCATCGAGCTCGCGGCGTGAGATGTCGTAACCCATCGACCGCAGCCCGCGGATGGTGTCGGGCGAGAAACCGGTCGTCGCGAACGTCAGCAGCTCGTCGTCGCGAAATTCGGTATAGCCCAGCGACTCCATGTCGCGAATGAACGCCTCGCTTGGCGCGAACGTGAAGTGGCCGGCGCCCTTCAGCGCGTCGAAACTGCCGTCGAACGCGAGCGTTCCCGCAGCCCCATGCAGCGTGAACTTCGACGGCCCGTCCGCCGTCGTGAGACCTTCGAGCTGCGACATCGCGAGCGTCACGCCCGACATGTTGTTTCCCCAGTGGTTCTCGCTCCGGCCGGTGAAGATCGTCATGTTCACCTTGCTGCCGTCGTAAATCTCCGCCGTCCAGACGCCGGAGCGCGCGTCGTGACCGGACGTTGCAGCGAACGCGGCGAATGCGAGAACCAGAGCGATGACTACGAATACCAATCCCTTCATGGGGAGCCTCCTGCGAACAATCTACGAAGCATTACGTAGAAAGTCAACGAAGGGTTTCGTAGCCCAGCGGGAATTTCAGAAAACGAATAGAGTGGTCACGCCCAACGTTCGGAGGCCCGCGGTCGGAGGTGCACCATTAGCAATTCTGCTCTGAAAAAAGACTGGGTGAACATCGCCTTTCTCACCCTCACACCGGTGATCGGAGTCGCCGGAACGGCGCTCTACACCTGGCGCCACGGCTTCCACCTGTGGATGCCGCTCCTCATGGTGACGATGTACGCGCTGGTCGGCATGTCGATCTGCGCCGGCTACCACCGCTTCTTCTCGCACAAGAGCTACGAGTGCTCGCCATACGTGCAGGCGTTCTACGCTTTCTTCGGCGCGATGGCGGCGCAGAACTCGATCCTCTGGTGGTCGTCCTCGCACCGCGTGCACCACAAGTACGTCGACCGCGACTGGGATCCGTACAACATCAAGCGCGGCTTCTGGTGGGCGCACATCCTCTGGGTCTTCTACAAGAACGAAGAGCGCGATGAGACGTTCGAGAACTCGCCCGACCTGAAGGCGAACCCGGTCGTGATGTGGCAGCACCGCTGGCACAAGGTGATCCTGATCGTCGCCGGCTTCGGCATCCCGACGCTGATCGGCGCGATGTTCGGCGACGCGCTCGCCGGCCTGCTCTGGGGCGGCTTCCTGCGCATCGCCGTCATCCACCACACGACGTTCTTCGTGAACTCGCTGGCGCACGTCGCCGGCAAGCCGGTCTACAACGCCGAGGTCTCGGCGCGCGACAACTGGCTGGTCGCGTTCGTGAGCCTCGGCGAAGGTTTTCACAGCTTCCATCACCGTTTCCCCGCCGACTTCCGCAACGGCCTTCGCTGGTATGACTTCGATCCGGCGAAGTGGTTCATACGCGGCCTCCGCGCCACGGGATTCGCGAAAGACCTCGTCGCCACGCCGCCGCCGCAGATCGAGCAGGCGCGCATGCGCGCTGCTCTGCACCTCGTCGAACAGCGCGTCGAGAACGCGCCGAAGCACCTCGCCGACGACTTCCGCGCCCGCGTCACCGCCGCCGCGCAGCACCTCGAGGAGGCGTTCGCGCTCTGGCGCCAGCACGTCGAAGAGCGGACCCAGGCCGCGCATCGCTGGCGCGAAACGCGCCGTGAGGCCCGCCGCCACGTCCGCCGCTCCCGCCGCGAGTGGAAAAGCGCGCTGCGCCTGATCGCGCGCACACCCGCCGTGGCGTAAAGACACCGTCATCCTGAGCGAAGCGAAGGATCTCAAGTTACGCAGCTTGAGATCCTTCGCCGTCTACGCGGCTCAGGATGACGCTTCGCGTCACTTCACCGCGACGCCGAGCTTACTCAATGCACGCTCGGCGTCGCGCGCTTTGCGCGGAAAGAGGCACCGCAGCGCGCAGACGCGCCGATAGAGATCCACCGCCGCATCGCGCTCGCCGGCGTCCGCCTTCGTCCGCGCGCTGTCAAGCACGCGATCGATCTCGACGTCGCGATTCGCCACCGCGTCGCGCACCATCTTCTCGACGTCCTGCGTGTGCAGCGAGCCCGCTTCGCTCTTCACGCGGGCCACGACCGTGCCGTTGCCGTCGACGAGGACCGCCGCCGGAAGCTCGTCCGCTCCGAGCTTCTCGATCGTCTCGCTGTCGTCCGGCCGGATGATCTGCATCGCAACACACTGCGACGCCGACAGCGCCAGTGAACGCGACGTGATCAACGGCGAGTGCCGGATCTCGTCGCGTGTGGCCGGCAGCCAGTTCAGGACCAGCTCGCTCTTCGCAGGCGCATCACCTCGGTTGAGCACCTTCCACGGGACGAACGTCGCCGGCGCGTTCGCGGACTGGATTTGTGCCGCAACGACGGCAGCCATCGCGAATGCGGAGAGAGCCCATGCGCTAACGCGCCACTGCGACATCGTTCCTCTCTGCGGGGATGGCGATTATAGTCGAGCTGCATGGCGTCGAATCCCCAACGGCTTGGCCGCTACGACATCCTCCGTCCGCTCGGTTCGGGCGGAATGGGTGAGGTCTACGTCGCGCACGATCCGCTCCTCGGACGCAACGTCGCCATCAAGATCCTGCCGGAGCGTCTCGCCGGCGACCGCGACGCGCTCGCGCGATTCACGCAGGAGGCGCGCTCCGCCTCGGCGCTCTCGCATCCGAACATCGTCACGATCTATGAGATCGGCACCGATCACGGGAAGCCGTTCATCGCGATGGAGTACATCGACGGCCGCGACCTGCGCACGCTCATCAACGAAGGGCCGCAGTCCAACAGGCTCACCGTCGACGTCGCGGCGCAGATCGCCGACGGCCTCGCCGCCGCGCACGAACACTCCATCATCCACCGCGACCTGAAGCCGGAAAACGTCATGGTGACGAAGGACGGTTTCGTGAAGATCCTCGACTTCGGTCTCGCGAAGCTGCTCGCCGAAGGCGACGAGCTTTCGAACACGGTCGAATTCCGCGCGCCGTCGACGATGCCCGGCACGATCCTCGGCACGGTCGGCTACATGTCGCCCGAACAGGCGACCGGCCGCCGCATCGATTTCCGCTCCGACCAGTTCGCCCTCGGCGCGATGCTCTACGAGCTCGCCACCGGCCACGCCGCCTTCGAGCGCGAGAACGCCATCGACGTGATGTCGGCGATCCTCCACGAGGAACCGCCTCCGGTGCGCGACTTCAACGCGCGCGCGCCGCTGCCGCTCACCTGGGTCATCGACCGGCTGCTGCAGAAAGAGCCGTCCGGCCGCTACGCCACGACGCGCGAGTGCGCGAACGAACTGAAGGCGCTGCGCGATCGGATCCACGCGGAGGGCAGCGCGCTCGACCTCCCGAAGCCGCCGGTGCTCACGTCGAAGCAGCGCCGCACGATCGGCATTGCGATCGGCACGCTGGTCGCGCTCCTGCTCTTCCTTGCCATCGCGGTGATCAATCGCCGCCAGCCGGCCGGTCCGCAGGCCGCCGTCGCGACCGCGCAGCAACAGCCGAAGAGCTACGTCGCCGTTCTCCCGTTCCGCGATCTCTCCGGCGATGCGAACGGACAACTCATCGGCGACGGCTTCGCCGAGACGGTGAGCAGCCGCCTCGCGCGCCTGCCGTCCGTGCAGCTCATCCGCCCGAAACCGCAGGACATCGCCGGCGGGGACGACATCCAGAAGATCGGCCGCGACCTCGGCGTCACGATGATCGTCCGCGGCTCGATGCAGCGCGCCGGCAACCGCATCCGCATCAGCTACGCGATCGTCGGCGCCCAGAACGGCTCCCAGCTCGCCGCCGACACCGTCGACGGCGCCGCCGCGGAGCTCTTCGACGTCCAGGACAAGATCGTCACCCGGATCGCCTCATACCTCGATCCCAAAGCCACCCCGCAACACTTCCCCAATCTCGATCCGAACGTCTCTCAGCAGCGCTACCTCGAGGCGCTCGGCCACCTGCGCCGCTACGACGACGAGAAATCGCTCGACGCCGCCATCAGTACCCTCGAGGACCTCGGTACGACGTCAGCCACCGTGCAGGCCGCCCTCGGCCGCGCGTATCTCGCGAAGTACGTCATCACCCGCGATCCGCAGTCGATCAAGAAGGCCAGCGAATACTGCGACACGGCCGCGAAAGCGGACTCGCTGAATCCCGATGTCCACGTGACCTTGGGTCAGGTCGCGTTGCAGACGGGCGAGGCCGATCGAGCCATCGCGGAGTTTGGCCGCGCGCTGCAGCAGCAGCCGAACAGTGTCGACAGCTTCGTCGGATTGGCTCGCGCTTACGATCTGAAGAAAGAGCCGGCTCGTGCCGAGGCCGCGTACAAACGGGCGATCGACCTTCAGCCGAAGTACTGGGGCTCGTATAGCGCGCTGGGAGCCTTCTACTTCGCGCACCGCCAGTATCCGGCGAGTGCCGCGATGTTCCAGAAAGTCGTCCAGCTCGTTCCGGACAACATGCGGGGATACAACAACCTCGGCGGCGTCTATGAACAGATGGGAAGGTACGACGAGGCGATCGGCTTTTTTCAAAAGACGATCGACCAGAAGCCGACGGCTCAGGCATATTCGAATCTCGGCACCTGCTACTACTTCCTCGGGCGGTACCACGACTCCGCGACGATGTTCGAGAAGGCGATTGGGTTGACGCCCGAGAACTACAAATACTGGGCGAACCTCGGCGACGCATATCGAGAGTCGCTCAGCGACGCTCAGCGGTCGCGCGCCGCCTACGAGCATGCGATCTCGCTCGCTCGCGACGAGCTGAAAAGAAACCCGAACGACGTTTCGATCCGCGCCCGCCTCGCAGAGTGCCTCGCGAAGGATGGTGACGCCGGCTCAGCCCGTCGCGAGATCGAAGACGCTCTGAAACGCGACCCCGCCAACTCCTTCGTCCTTTATCGCGCCGCGATGGTGTGTGCAGTTCAGGGCGAGGATGACGAAGCGGCAAAGTGGCTCGCCCAGGCGATCGCGAAGGGCTACAGCCGTACCGAGATCGAGCTCGAGCCGGAGTTTGCGAAGGCGAGGAAGACCGCCGCCTATCAGCATCTCCCAAACCCCGCCGTATAATCGCCCCGGGTCCAAGGTCCAACACAACGAGGAGGCTTCATGGCAACCGTAACAATCAATGCTGATCTGTCTGCAAATCCGTCCCCGGTCACGATCAAAGGCGGCGAGACCGTCACGTGGGTGGGCGACATCGACTTCACGATCCATCTTCCGGCGCCGTACAGCAACCCGAACATCAGCCCGAACGGCGGTCGGTGGAGCGGAACCAGCGCCGCGTTTCCAGCGCAGTCGCAGAAGTACACGGTGCACTACACCGTGACGTCGGGGGGACAAGTACACGACCCCGACATCGACATCATCCCGTAGCGCCACTCAAGACCATCGGAGGGGCGGACGCCTCGTCCGCCCCCGCGGTCGGAATCAGTACCGAATATTCTCCGGGTAAAGCGCCACCTTGCTGGACGACTTCAGCTCGTCCGTGAGCCGCTGGACGGTCTGCATGATGTCGCCCGTGTGCTCGCCGATCAGCTTGTCGCGGATCGACTGCTTCGCCTCGGCGAACGGCGTCACGCGCGGCGCCTTGTGTCCCTCGACGAACACGATGTGAAATCCGAAGCGCGTCTCGAACGGATCGCTCATCGTTCCCGCCTTGAGGCCGAACGCCACGTCTTCGAACTCCTTGTCCATCTTCCCGCGCTCGAACCATCCGAGCTCGCCGCCGCGCGGCGCGGTGCCGTCCTCGGAGTACTGCTTCGCGGCGTCGTTGAACGCGCTCAGCATCAGGTGCGCCCGCTGCGCGGCGTCCACCTGCGTCCAACCCTTGGCGCGGTCGCGCAGATCCTTCGCGATCTTCTCGATCTCCGCCTTCGCCTCGTCCTTCGTCTTCGGCTTCGGACCGGTGCCGTTGTACATCACGATGATGTGGTACGCCTTCACCTGCTCCGGCTCGTTGAAGTCGTCGTGGTGGTCGTCGTAGTACTTGCGGACCATCTCGTCGGTGACGATCTGCTGCGAGACGACCTCTTTCACGTAACGGTCGAAGAGGGCGCTCTCCTTCGCGGCGTTCACCGCCTCCTGCACCTCGGGGCGTTTGTCGAAGCCGGATTTCAACGCTTCCTGCAGCAGGAGGCGCTTCCGCGTGTAGTTGTCGAGGAATGCCGCCTTCCCGCCGGCGCGCTCGTACTGCTGGCGCATCTGGAGGTTCATCGAGTCGTAGAGCTCATCGAGCTGCGACTGCGTGACGACTTCGCCGTTGATCTGCGCGACGATCTTGTCCTGCGGCTTGGGTGATGCCGGCTGTTGCTGCGCGAGGAGGGGCAGCGAAGCGCCGGCAACGAGGAGGAGAGTGGCCAACCGTTTCATGCCGGGGACGAACGCGAGCCGCCCGCGACGGATTCCACAGGGAGTGCAGTCCTTCGGTTCTCTCCTCTCTGTGGAAAACCTGTCGTTTCCCAACCAGAACGGCCTTCAGGCACTCTACGGGAGGTGGAAAAGGTGTGGGGCGATCTGCTGATGACAACAGCCTCGCCTTTCCCCACAATCGCGGCACATCGTTCATGTCCGTAGCCCAACTCGACGTAACGCTCGACCGGCCGTTGCCGCAGAGCCCGGACGCGGAGCGCGCGGTTCTCGGCGCGATCCTGGAGAACCCCAACGCGTTCTACAGGGTGATCAGCCTCGTCGACACCGAGGACTTCTTCAAGGATGCGCACCGCCTGATCTTCGCCGCGATCCGCGCGCTCGCCGAGAAGAGCGTCGAGATCGATCTCCTCACCGTGAAGAACGAGCTGGCGAAACGCAGTCAGCTCGAACAGGCCGGCGGCTCCGCGTACGTCAGCTCGCTGACCGACGTCGTTCCCGACATCGCGAACGTCGAGCGCTACGCGCGGATCGTCAAAGAGAAGTCGACGCTGCGCCGCCTCATCGTCATGGGCAACAGCGTCATGCGCGCCGCCCTCGATGCCCCCAACGAGCCCGCCGACGTCCTCAACATCGCGGAGAAATCGCTTTACGAGATCGCGGAAGGCTCCACCGAAAAGGGCTTCGTCGCCCTCGACCGCATCACCCGTCAGAACATGACGGCGATCGAGCAGCTCCACGAAGCGGGAAAACTCATCACCGGCATCCCCACCGGCTACAACCGCTTCAACGAGTTCACCTCCGGCTTCCAGCCGCAGGACCTCGTCATCATCGCGGCGAGACCGAGCATGGGGAAGGCGCAGCCGCTCGACGCGAAAGTCCTCACGCGACGTGGCTTCGTTTGCATGGGATCGCTCAAAGTGGGCGACGAACTCGCGTCGATCGACGGTGAACCATCGCGCGTGATCGGGATCTTTCCGCAGGGTGAGCGAGAGCTCTTCCGTATCACATTTTCCGACGGCCGCAGCACCGAGTGCTGCCGCGAGCATCTCTGGCGCGTCACGTACCGCGCCTGGGATGCGCCCCGCGTCCTCACCACAGAACGTCTGATGGAGATGCTGCAGCGCAAGCGCTATCAAGGCCGCCTCTACATCGACACCTTCTCCGGCGAGTACGGTGCCGACGAGAACCTCCCGATGGATTCTTGGCTTCTGGGCCTTCTGCTCGGCGACGGCACAACGCACGGCACGAGTGTCAGCTTCTCGACGGCGAGCATCGAGACACTCGATGAGGTTCGTCGCGTGGTCGGCGACGCGTATGACGTCGTCTTCGGTCAGGGCTATGACTACCGGATCATTCAGAAAGGTCCGAAAACTCGCGGGCGCGGTTACCGTTCGCCGAACCCGCTGAAGCAGGCGCTCGAGAAGCTCGGGATCTGGGGTGCCCGCGCGCAGGATAAGTTCATTCCGAAGCCATACCTCAACGCCTCGCTCGATTCTCGCAAGCGCCTTCTGAAGGGCCTGATCGATACCGATGGCTGGATCGAGAAGTGGGGAAGCATTCGCTTTGCGTCGTGCAGTGAACGGCTCGCGCGAGACGTCGTGGATCTCGTCCGGTCGATCGGTGGGACCGCTTCGTTCTTCGAGAAAAAGACGGCT
>DASYSN010000483.1:0-12958 GCA_036003305.1 Thermoanaerobaculia bacterium | reverse complement strand
CCGCGTGTCGCTCCTGCTCGCGGTGCTGGAGCGCAAGAGCGGCGGCAATTTCTCGATGAGCGATATCTATGTGAACCTAGCCGGCGGTCTGCAGATCGACGAGCCGGCGATCGACCTCGGCATCGTCGCCGCCGTCTTCTCATCCCACCGCAACAAGGCGCTTCCGTTCGACGTGGTGCTCTTCGGCGAAGTGGGTCTCCTCGGCGAGATCCGCAGCGTCTCGCAGGCGGACCTGCGCGCGCGGGAGGCCGCCGCGCTCGGGTTCCGGCGCGTGATCGTCCCTCAGTCGAATGCCGCCGAGGTTCGCGCCGATGTCGAGGTGATCGGCGTCAAGCGGATCGAGGACTTCGCGCAGATTCTGCTCGAGTCGTGAGGGCTTTGATGTAGGGGCCGGCTCTCAGCCGGCCCGGGCGGCGCGCAAGACGGGAACCTACGCGAGGCGCCCGGTGCGGCTGAGAGCCGCACCCTACGTTGTCCGAATGAGCAATTCGCTCTTTACAAGCTCAACCGGGTTATTTACACTGCCTGCAACGTCCCGGATCATGATGAATCCACTCGCTCGCAGTGCGGGGGTCGGCAGCGCGAAACTGCTGAGCGGACTCATTTTCCTCGCGTTCTCGGGATGTGCCCTCGTTCCGCAGACGGTCGTCGTGCCGGCTCAGACGACCGCGGCCGCCTCTCTTCCGTCCGATGAGGACGACTTTCCGCAACTGGTTGCCCAGCTTCGCTCCGACCTGAACCGCTACAACTCCCGCGAGATCGCGCGCGTCCCAACGATCACGCCGGAGAAGCAGACGGCGAAGGCGCGCGACAACGAATTCGCCGAGCGCGCCAAGGCGCTCTTCGCTCCGCTGTCCGGGAGGGCTCTCGAGATGCCGGTCGTCGGCGTGCACACGTACGACCTCGACGACTCTTGGCACGCCCCGCGCGACGGCGGCGTCCGCGTTCACAAGGGAATCGACATCTTCGCCAAGAAGGGCACGGCGGTCGTCGCGGTTGCGGACGGCATCGTGAGCTACATCGGCGATCAGCCGAAGGGCGGCCACTGCATCTGGCTGACCACCGAGAGCGGCACCGCGTTCTACTATGCGCACCTCGACCGCTGGGCCGCCGGCCTCTACGAAGGCATGGAAGTCCAGCAGGGCGACCTCCTCGGCTACGTCGGCAACACCGGCAACGCGATCCACACCCCATCCCATCTCCACTTCGGCATCAACCAGAACGACGAGATGGTGAACCCGTACCCCATCCTCACCCGCGCCACCGCCGTCCAGCAGGCCCGCACCCACGTCGAGCTCGGCGGCGGCACCTTCGGCACGCGCTAAATCAATCCCAGCTCGCGCATCGGTTGCAGGACGAACTCCCGTTCGCGGTAGCGCGGGTGCGGGAGGGTGAGTTCGCGGGAATGGCGGCGGTTGGCGCTGTGGAGGATGAGATCGAGGTCGATGGTGCGCGGGGCGTTGCGGTAGGGGCGGCGTCGTCCGAGGTCGAGCTCGATTCGCTGCAGCTCGCGGAGCAAGGCCTCGGGTGAAAGGGTCGTGTAGCCCGCGACGACGCAGTTGAGGTAGCGCGGCGGCGGGGCGTCGACCGGCTCGCTCTCACGGATGCTGCTGACGCGGACGATGTGGATGACGCGGCGTAGCTCCTCGATGGCGGCGCGGAGGTACCACTCGCGGTTGCCGAGGTTGGAGCCGAGGGAGATGACGACGGTCGCGGACACTATTCGTCGGAGAAGTCGATCTCGTTCGAGAGCTCGTCGACGTCCGATTCCGACCGCGGGAAGTACGCCTGCAGGTGCTCGCCGGCGGCGCCGATCGCTTCGACGATGCCGTCGGTGAACTCCCCCGCCTTGAATCGGACGGTCAGTTGCGCGATGACGTCGTCCCAGAAACCGGCGGGGACCTTCTCATTGATCCCGCTGTCGCCGAGGATCGTGAACTGGCGGTCTTCGCTGGCGATGAAGAGCAGCACGCCGTTGCGCTGCGCCGTCTTCGTCATGCCGAGGCGCTCGAACGTGCGCTCCGCGAGATTGCGGATGTCGGTCGCGCCGATGCGCTTCTGGACGTGCACGCGGATCTCGCCGGACGTCTGCTGCTCGGCGACGCCGATCGCGCTGACGATCCGCTGCTGATCGAGTGCGCTGAGGAACTCTTCGTGCGTCATCACCAGCCTCCCGATGCTCCGCCGCCGCCGAAACCGCCGCCGCCGCCGGAGAAGCCTCCCCCGCCTCCACCGAAGCCGCCAAACCCGCCGCCTCCAAATCCGCCGAACGTCGAACCGCGTCCGCCGCCACCGAGGAAGAACATCGGCCAGAAACAGCCGCCGCAGCCGGGGCCGCGCGGAAGGAAGAAGCGCGGAAGGATGAACAGGAAAAAGATGATGATGAAGAGGATGGCGACCGGCGGGATGCTGCCCGCGGCGCGATGGGCTCGGCCGGCGTGTGATGTTTCGGGATTCACCGGCGGCCGCGCCGGCTCTTCGCCGCGGATCTTCGCCATGATCGCGTCGGCGGCGGCGTTCAGTCCGCCGGCGTAGTCACTCTGTCGAAAGTGCGGCGCGAGGTAGTTGCGCAGGACGTCCGACGAGAAAGCGTCGGTGACGGCGCCTTCCAATCCGTAGCCGACTTCGACGCGGAACTTCCGCTCCTGGACGAAGACGAAGAGGATCAGGCCGTTGTCGTACTTCTTGTTGCCGACCTTCCACTTCTCGGCGCAACGGATGGTGAAGTCCTCGAGCGGATCGCCGTCGAGCGACTTGAAGACGTAGATGATGAACTGCGCGCCCGACGACTGTTCGAACGCGCGGAGCTTCTCGTTCAGCGCCGCGGCATCGGATCCCTGAACCAGACCGGCCTCGTCCGTGAACCATTGCGTCGGCGCCGGCGGCGGCTCTTTGGCGAGCGCGGGCGCAGCGAGAGCTACGAGAAGGAGAAGCGCGGCGGCAGCACGAAAAGGGCGCACCGGAGTGCGCCCTTAGTGCGTTGCCGTTGCGGGCTGATTGCCGAAGTTGAAGTTGACGGCGGGTGCCTGGCTGCTGCCGGCGACGCCTTTGAAGTAGGCCTTCGCGTGGAAGCCGCTCATGCTCGCCACCATCGACGCGGGGAACTTGCGGATGCCGACGTTGTACTGCTGCGCCGCCTCGTTGTAGCGCTGGCGCTCGACGGCGATGCGGTTCTCCGTCCCTTCGAGCTGCGACTGCAGCTCGAGGAAGTTCTGGTTCGACTTCAGTTCGGGATAGCGCTCGACGACGACGAGCAAGCGCGAGAGCGCGCTCGACAGCCCCTGCTGCGCGTTCGCGAACTGCTCCATCTGCGCCTGATTATTCGGGAGCGCCGACGCCGCGCCCGGAGGCCCGGACGGCGCCGCGACCTGGCCGACGCGCGCGCGCGCGTTGACGACGTCGACGAGCGTCGACTTTTCGAAATTCGCGGCGCCCTGGACGGTGCTCACGAGATTCGGGATGAGGTCATAGCGCCGCTGGTACTGGCTCTCGACCTGCGCCCACTGCTGATTCACGCTCTCATCGAGCGTGACGAGATTGTTGCGAACACCGATGAACCACCCACCAACGATGATGACCGCGAGAATGAGCGCCACGAGACAACCGAGCAGCGCGATGCGCATTTAGTACTCCTCGTCTTCCTCTTCTTCTTCCTCTTCGCGGTCGTCGGTGACGATCTCTTCGTCTTCCTCATCGCCGGCAGCGGCGGCAGGCGCGGATTCGCCTTCCGCAAAATCATTGTCTTCCAACGGCTCTTCGACCGGCGCGGGAGCGGCGGCCGCGGCGACACGCCGGCTGCGCGTTGGCGTGATCACCGGCGCTTCGTCCGCGTCGCGCTGATCGGCGCCGCACTTCGGGCAGGTCGGCTCCGGCTTCCCGAGGTCGTAGAACTTCGTGTGGCAGCTGTAGCAGGTGTACTTCTTTCCGAGCTCTGGCATGTGAAATTAAACACTCCGTCCGTAAAAGCGGCGCAACGTTAGCGCGAGACGTGGGATGAGGCAAGTGCAATGGGCCGGCTGAGAGCCGGCCCTGAGCACTTACTGGATTTTGGGCGTCGCCTGGGCGGAGCGATTTGTCGCATCGCCGGCGTGCGCGTCCTTCGCGTCGACGTCGGCGGCGAGCGATGCGAGCTTCTGCGCCTGCGGGAGAACCTCGAGCGCTTTCTCGACCTGCGTGTCGCCCTCGAGGCGGTACGGGTACGAGGCGTCGAAGCCGAACTTCGCGGCGATGATCTCGGCCTTGATCGAGCGCTCGATGAACTTGCGGTCTTCCGGCTTCGTCAGCGCGTCGCGGATGTCGGCCAGCGGCGCGGCGTCCTTCTCCGCGGCGAAGCGGACGAAGTCTTCCACCAACTCCGGCGTCACCTGGACGTCCTTGGTGACGTCCGGGTGCTTGGCGACGTAGTCGACGCCGTAGTTGAACAGCGCGCTGCGCACTTCCAGCAACTGCGTCGTGCGCGAGAGCTGCGCCGGCTTCGCGGTCACGTCGGGCGTGATTCCGCCGCCGCCGTAGACGATGCGTCCCGTGTCGGTCTTGTACTGCTTGCGGTCCTTCAGCGGCATGTCATTGCCGTTGTCGCTGTCGTCGGCGACGTAGTAGTCGTAGAACGAGCTGTAGTCGCGCTGGATGTTGCGGCCCGAGGGCGTGTAGTATTTCGAGGTCGTGAGCGCGAGACCGGCGCCGTACTGCAGCGTGTAGACGCTCTGCACGAGCCCTTTGCCCCACGACGTCTCGCCGACGATCAGGGCGCGGTCGTGGTCCTGCAGCGCGCCCGCCACGATCTCCGACGCCGAGGCGCTGCCGCGGTTGACGAGGACGACGATCGGCACGTTCAGCTTGTCGTGCTTGCCCGGCGCGACGTAGTCCTGCGCCGCATCCGCCGTCCGCCCCTTCGTGTAGACGATCATCTGCCCCTTGTCGAGGAAGTGATCGGCGACGCCGACGGCCGCGTCGAGCAGGCCGCCCGGGTTCATGCGGAGGTCGAGCACGAGCTTCTGCATGCCGTCCGCCTTGAGCTTGTCGATCGCTTCGTCGAGCTCGCGGACGGTGGTGGAGGTGAAGTCTTTGATGCGGATGTAGCCGACGCCCGGACGGATCATCAGGACGTTGGTGATGGAGTTCGTCGGGACGGCCGCGCGGACGATCGAGAGCGGGATCGGCTCTTTGATGCCGGTGCGGAGGATCTTGATGTGGACCGTCGTCCCCTTCGGCCCCTTGAGGCGCTTGACGACCTCGTCGAGCGTCAGCTCGCTGGTCGAGGTGCCTTCCACTTCCGAGATGATGTCGCCGGCGCGGACGCCGAGGCGCGCCGCGGGGGTGCCTTCGATCGGCGTGATGACCGTGACCTGGTCGTTGCGCTTCGTTACCAGGATGCCGAGGCCGTAGAAGCTCCCCTTCTGGCGGTCCTGCATGTCGGCGTACTCTTTCGGCTCGAGAAAATTCGTGTGGGGATCGAGCGTCCGGAGCATGCCGTCGATCGACGAGTAAACGACCTTGTCGGATCCGACGTCATCTGGAGCATTGGCGGCGACCGCGGTGACGAGGTCGGTATACTCCTTCATCCGCTTGTTGAGGTCACTCTGCGTGGGCGTGCCGAAGAGGCTGTTCCCGTAGAATCCGCCGAGGAGAGTCGCACCTGCGATCGCGACGACCAGCGTCAGCGAGAAGGTCCATGTGCGGGTCTTGGTGATTTTCGTCATAGGTACACTCAGTCGAAATATGCGAGATTCAACGTCAGTATAGCGGTGGAGTATTCGCCCGTGGGGTGGTGTTCACCTCCACGTCACCACGCAGAAGGGGTCCCCTCATGTTCGGTTCACTAGGTCTTCCGGAGCTGCTGCTCATCTTCATCGTGGCGCTGATCGTCTTCGGACCGAAAAAGCTCCCCGAGATCGGCCGGACTCTGGGCAAGGCCATGGGCGAGTTCAAGAAGGCGACGGACGAGCTCAAAAACACGATCGAGCGCGAGGTGCGGGTCGACGAGCTGAAGGAGCTCCGGCAGATCCCCTCGAATATGATGAATTCGGTGATGAACCCTCCCGCCGAGACGGTATCAAGGAGTGAGCCAGCCGCCGAACCGGTGAAAGCCGAACCGGTGACGGTTCCGGTACCTGTTCCTGTAACTGTTCAGGCCGAGGTCGTCAACCCCGCTCCGACCCCGACGCAGGCGGATTGAGCTGATGTCGAACACGACCGCCAATGCCGACTTCACCGCCGGCGCGGCACCCGAGCGCGAACTGACGAAGATGTCGTTCCTCGAGCACCTCGAGGAGCTGCGCAAGCGGCTGATCATCTCGTTCATCGCGATCTTCGTGGCGTTCCTCCTGTGCTGGAACTGGGCCGAGAAGATCTACGGGTATCTGCAGCAGCCGCTCGTGAAGGTGCTGCCGCCGGGCGACAAGCTCGCCTACACGCGCCTGACCGCCCCCTTCTTCCTCTACATGAAGGTGGCGTTCTTCGCCGGCCTCTTCCTGGCGGCGCCGGTGATCCTGCTGCAGCTCTGGCTCTTCATCTCGCCCGGGCTCTACAAGCGGGAGAGACGCTACGCGGCGCCGTTCATCCTTTTCGCCTCGCTCTTCTTCCTGGTCGGCGGGTATTTCGGGTTCAGTTTCATTCTTCCGGGGACGTGCAAGTTCTTCGTCGAGACCGGCCGGCAGTTCAAGCAGATGATCACGATCGACGATTACTTCTCGTTCGCGAGCATGATCGTGCTCGCGTCGGGAGCGATTTTCGAGACGCCGATCCTGATCTTCTTCCTCGCCCGGCTCGGCATCGTGACGCCCGCCTTCCTGATGCAGAAGTCGAAGTACGCGATCGTGCTGTCGTTCATCATCGCCGCGATCGTCACCCCGACGCCCGACATGGTCACCCAGACCGCCCTCGCCGTCCCGATGATCGCCCTCTACTTCCTCGGCGTCGGCGTCGCGTACCTGTTCGGCAAGAAGCACGACGCGTAGGTTTCGTCCGCGGGAGCGTGCGCGCAGTTTGTGGCCACGTGCGCGCAGACTTCGCCCCAGCCCGCCCCGGGGGCGCAGGCTGGAAGCCTGCGCTACACGGGGGGAGGCGCCTCTCGTGTGGCGCGGGCTTTCTTGCCCGCGCTTACCGCTCGACTTCGAAATCCGCCGAAATCTGCGGCAGCGCTTCGTTGAAGATGAGGACGGTCTCGGACACGGGAAAGAGCACGGTGTGGTTGCGGTTCTGGAAGTCGAGGATGACCTCGTAGTACCCGTCCGAGCTGATCGCGACGAGGGTCGCGGCCTTGCCTTTGAGCTCGAGCGTCTTGCTGAACACCGAAACCTTCGCCGGAATCTCCATGCGGGCGTAACGATAACAAAACGGCGGCTCGATGGGAGCCGCCGTTTCACTGTTTCGATGGAGCGAGGGTTACGGCTTCGCGGGCTTCTTCTCGGTGTGCTTCGCGCTCGCCGGAGCGGTCGGGGCCGACTCGGCGGGAGCGGCGGCCGGCGGAACGGCGAAGTAGGTGTCGTTGAACACCGGCTTCGACTCGGCCTTGAGCGCCTCGAGCTTCGCCTGGAGCGCCTTCTGGTGCTCCTTCTTCTCGAGCGTCGCCTTCACGCCGGCGAACGGCGTGTAGTCGTGCGACTCGACGCGGATGAGGTGGTAGCCGTACTGCGTGCGGATCGGGCCGATGACGTCGCCGACCTTCGCCGCGAACGCCGCGGTCTCGAACTCCGGAACCATCTGGCCGTGACCGAACGCGCCGAGCTCGCCGCCGTTGGCGCCGGAGCCGGTGTCATCCGACTCCTTCTTCGCGACGTCCTCGAACTTCGCGCCGCCCGCGATCTGCTTCTTGAGCTCTTCGGCTTTCGCCTTCGCCTGCTCTTCTGTCAGCTCCGGCTTGCCGGGCTGGGCGGCGGGGCTGCCCTTGAACGCGATCAGGATGTGCTTCGCCTTGACTTGCTCGTAGTCTTTCTTGTTCTCGTCGTACATCTTCTGGAGCTCGGCGTCGCTGAGCGTGACCGACTTTTCGATCTGCGCGAGCTGCGCGTTCGCGACGAGGTTGTCCTTCATCAGCGCGAGCTGCTGCTGGACGGCCGGGTCGTTCTGCAGGCCGGCCTTGTAGCCCATCTGCGCCAGCATCTTCATGCGCAGATAGTCCTCGCCGAACTGCTTCTTGCCGGGGCCCATCGCGTACGACTGGTACTCGGCCGGGAGCGTTTTGAGGGCGCTCTCGAACTCCGACTGCTTGATGACGATGTCGCCCGCGGTGATGATCACCGGGTCGCCGGTGGCCGCGGTCACGGTATTGGTCGTCGCAGGCTTGGCGGTCGCCGTCGCGGCCGGCTTTTCCTGCGCCATGACGACGGACGCGCTGAGCGCGAGTCCCATCAAAATGAGGGTGGTCTTCTTCACAAAAGCTCCTTTTTAGGCGGTGCTGGAAATGAGTCTGCGAGAGGAAACGGCGGGGATTGGACGGTGATTCCGTACGAGGTTACGGAGTTACGGGGTTTCGAGGTTGCGGGCTGACCCCGAAACCTCGCAACCACGTAACCTCGCATCCAACCTACAACTTGCCGAGCGCGGCTTCGAGGCGTTTCACGCCTTCCTGGATGCGCTCCATCGACGTCGCGTAGCTGATCCGGACGTGGTCGTCGTTGCCGAACGCGCTGCCGGGCACGACGGCGACGCGCGCCTCGTCCAGCAGGTAGTTCGCGAACGTCTGCGAGTCGACGATGCCTCCCCTCCCGAAGAATCGTTTCACCTCGGGGAAGACGTAGAACGCGCCATCGGGGTCGGAGCAGCAGAAGCCGTCAATGCCGTTGATCGCCGGGACGAGCCACGCGCGGCGGCGGGCGTACTCCTCGTGCATCCGCTCGACCTCGTCGTCATGGCCGGTGAGCGCCTCGATGGCGGCGGCCTGCGAGATCGAGCTCGGATTCGAGGTCGAGTGCGACTGGATCTTGCCGAGGGCAGCGACGACATCGGGATGCGCGATCGCCCAGCCGAGGCGCCAACCGGTCATCGCGAACGTCTTCGACATCGAATTCACGGCGATGACGATCTCCGGATATTCGTCGAACCACTTCATCGCCGAGGAGTGCTTGCGTCCGTCGTAGACGAAGAACTCGTACGTCTCGTCGAAGATGAGGACGCAGTCGCGCGAGGCGCACCATTCGACGATCCGGGCGATTTCGCTCTCTTCGATCACGGCGCCGGTCGGATTGCACGGCGAGTTGATGATCACCCCGCGCGTGCGATCGGTCGCCACCGAGGCAATGTCCTCGAGCGTCGGACGGAATCCGTTCATCGGGTCGCTCTTCGCAAAGACGGGAGTCCCGCCGGCGAACTGCACCTGGTCGGGGAAGCTGACCCAGTACGGCGACGGGATGATCACCTCGTCCCCTTCGCTGAAGAGCGCGAGCGCGAGGTTGAAGAGCTCCTGCTTGCCGCCGCTGCCGGCGATCACGTTCTCGATGCCTACGTGGATGCCGTAGCGGTGGTTGTACCGCTCCGCGATCGCCTCGCGGAGCTTGGCCGTGCCGAGGGCGTTCGTGTACTTCGTGAACCCGGCGTCGATGGCGCGCTTCGCGGCGTCGGAGACGAACCGCGGCGTCCGGAAGTCGGGCTCGCCGGGGCCGAAGTCGACGACGTCGACGCCTTTCGCCTGCAGTTCCTGCGCGCGGTTGAGCACGAGCAGCGTCTTCGACACTTCGATGTCGCTGACGCGGCGCGTGAGGCGGGTCCGTCGGTCGAGAGAGGTGGGCAAGTCCGGCTCCGTCGGTAAAGCTACCATCATGCGAAACGCCGTGCGAGCGTTTCGCGCAATCCCACCCAGGCTGGCGGAACTTCGCGGCGCAACAGCAGCCGCACGATCTCGATTCCGCACCAGATCGCGTACACCCAGATCATCGCCTCGCGCCACGGCGGCATGACGAACTGCACGAACCAGAAGACGAAGAGGATGGTCGCCTCCTGCGCCTGCAGCTCCAGGTTCAGCAGCAGTAGAAACCCGAGGAACGACTGCAGAATCGTGAGGATGATCTCGTGCTCCTGCAGCTTGTCGAAATGCAACGGTTGGATCTTCCCGGCGCTGATGACGAAGATCACCGGAATGAGGCCGGAGAGGATCGACCACTGGTTGATGTTCGACGACACCATGTTCATCAGCGCCACGTTGGCGGTCGACACTTTCCTCGCCCAGTAGAACGCGGAGAGCTTCTCCGGGAACTCGCTGAGGAACGGCGCGACCCACTGCACGAAGACGAAGGTCGAGACGCCGAGCGAGGTCGCCAGCGCCAGCATCGAGTTCAGAAACGGATGCGCCGTAAAAAACAGCAGCACGCCGCCGGCGAGGAACAGGCCGAGAATTGCGAAGACGCGGATGCGCCCGCGATACGAGAGCAGCTTCCGCGGCACGAAGCCGAGGTCTTCGATCGCTTCTTCGCTCTCCTCGATCGGCGGGATCTTCCAAAGGACCCAGAGATACAGGAAGTAGAAGAAGGCCAGGGGGATGGCGTCCCAGACCGTCAGCGTCCCCTTCCACCAGATGAAGAAGAAGTAGGCGATCGGTCCGAAGAGGCCGAAGATCTCGACGGAGTGTTCTTTGTCCAGCTTCACCGCGCTGAGTTTCCGGCGCGAGATCGCGGCGACGAAGTAGATCATCGGCCAGCCGAGACCGACGAGAAGGCGCAGGCTGCCGGTGAAGTTCGCGATCGCCAGGTGCTGCTTTGCGAGGTCCTGTCCCGCCTCCCACGCGATCACCGCTTCGACGGCGAACTCCGGCATCGTCTGCAGCCACGCCAGAATCGCGAGCGCCAGCCCTTGCGACATCAGGAACTGCGCGGCCTCGGCGGCCCAGGCGATCACGAACGCCGAAAGGAGGATGCTCGGGAACGTCCAGAGCGCCGAAAGGGCTGCGTGCGACTTCGGTATCATCGGGTCGCGGATTGTAATGAAAGCGATCTCGAGCCGTCAGAATCCGCTCTTCAAGCGCTTGCGAGAAGCGATCCGCGAGCACGCCGCCGAGATCGTCATCGAAGGGCCGAAAGCGGTCGATGACGCGGTGGCCGCGGGGTGGAAGCCGATCGCGGTCGTGCGCCGCGGCGAGACGTTCACGAACGATGTTTTCGACGCGCTGGCGACGACCAAGACGTCGCAGGGCGTCGTCGGCCTGTTCGAGCGGCCGAAGCCGCGCGATCTCTTCAAGAACAAGAACTCGATCGTCGTGGCGCTCGATGCGGTGCAGGATCCCGGCAATGTCGGAACGATCGTGCGGCTCGCGGCGGCGTTCGACTGCGCCGGCGTCGCGCTGCTCCCCGGCTGCGCCGATCCGTTCGGGCCGAAGGCAATCCGCGCCTCGGCAGGTGCCATCCTGAACGTCAACGTGGCCGAGGTCGCGGCACACGCGTTGATCGAATCGCAGTGGCCGATCTACGGCGCCGACGCGACCGGCGACGCGATCGATCCGCCCGCGCGCGGCGCGGTTCTCCTCTTCGGCAACGAGGGCTCCGGCATCTCGCCCGAGCTCCGCGTCGCGGCGAAACCGATCGCCATCCGGATGTCGGACCGCGTCGAATCGCTGAACGTCGCCGCGTCCGCCGCGATCCTTCTCGCACGGAGCTACGCGCTGCGATGAGCGTCCGCGGGAAACTCCTCATCGTCGGAACGCCGATCGGCAATCTGTCCGACATGTCGCCGCGGGCGGTCGAGGCGCTGCAGTCGGCGGACGTGATCCTCTGCGAGGACACGCGCCACACGCGCAAGCTGCTCACGCATTTCCGCATCGAGAAGCCGGCGGAGCGCTATGACGACCATACGGAAGATGAGAAGGCCGCGCATTACATCGATCGGATCGATCATGGCGAGGTCGTCGCGATCGTGAGCGATGCGGGGATGCCGCTGGTCTCCGATCCGGGCTACCGGATCGTGCGCATGGCGCGGGAGCGCGGCATCACGATCGAGCCGATCCCGGGGCCGTTCGCCGGCGTCCTCGCGCTCGTCGCCAGCGGGATCGCGCCGCTCCCCTTCACGTTCCTCGGCTTCACGCCGCATCGCAGCGGCGAGCGCCGCGACTTCTACCGCAACGCCGCGGACCTCGGCCACACCTTCATCGTCTACGAATCACCGGAACGAATCGTCGACTCGCTCGAAGACGCGCTGGCAGTGCTCGGCGATACGGAAGCTACGGTCGCGCGCGAGATGACGAAGATGCACGAGGAGATCGTCAGCGGCAGCGTCAGCGAGATGCTCGATCAGTTCCGCGAACGTCCGTCGATCTACGGCGAGATCACGATCGTCTTCGCCGCGCCGAAGGCGCAGGCCGTTGCAGCCTCGCCGGCCGAGATCCGCGCCGAGTTCGAACGCCTGCGCGCCGAAGGCATGCGCCGCAATGACGCCGTGAAACTCGTCGCCGAAAAGTTCGGCCTGCGCAAGAACGACGTCTACCGGCTGCTGCTCTAGCAGGCACCACCCCCTCATCCGCCTTCGGCACCTTCTCCCCCGTCAACGGGGGAGAAGGGTCTCGTCAATCGAGCGTCCTTCTCCCCTCGTGAGAGGGGAGAAGGTGCCGGAAAGCGGATGAGGGGTTCGTGTTCTCGCTACCCCCGCTCAGGATGGCGGAGGTGTGCCGCGAAGGATGGCGTGCGAGAACTTGATGAAGTAGTCGACGCCGGAGGCGAGGGCGAAGATCATGACGATCCAGAGCGCGATCGTGCCGATGAAGAGGAACTCGCCGAGCTGGTAGCCGAGGATCAGCAAAGAGATCGCGACCACCTGAGAGATCATCTTCCCCTTGCCGAGCGGCGACGCCGCGATCGTGACGCCCTGCTGCGACGCGATCGAGCGCAGCCCGCTCACCGCGAACTCGCGGCCGATGATGATCACGATCATCCAGGCGCGGGCGAGGCCGAGCTCGACGAGCGAGATGAACGCGGCCGACATCAGCAGCTTGTCGGCGATCGGATCGAGCAGCGCGCCGAGACGCGTCATCCGGTTGTAG
>DASYSN010000482.1:0-15413 GCA_036003305.1 Thermoanaerobaculia bacterium | reverse complement strand
TTGCCGCCGGCGCCTTTGGCGAAATCGTCATAGCCGGTCGTGAAGCCCTGCGGTCCGCCGCGGGCGAGCGACGGCGCGTGCAGGTACGACTGCAGGTACGTGTCGCGGTCGCGCGTCCGGATCGCGTTCAGGTTGCGCTCGAAGAGAGCGCGCGCCGCGGTCAGGTCGGCATCTTGAGCGAACAGGGGAAAGGCGCACAGAACGGCGCAAATTACCGCAGGAAACGCTCGGACGATTCGCATGCCCGAATTATGCAATGAGCAGGAGGCTTCAAATGGAGATTCAATGGACCGACGACGTCGATCAGGCGCTGGCGGAGGCGAAGAAGAGCGGCAAACCGCTGCTGCTCGACTTCACCGCCGCACCGATGTGAGGGGGATGCGCTCGGCTGGAAGCCGAGGTGTACCCGGAACCCCGCGTCACCGAATTCGTGTCGCAGAACTTCATCCCCGTGCGGCTGCACGTGAAGACACATCCCGAAGCGATGGGCCGTTTCGGCGCCGACTGGACGCCGACGGTGATGCTGCTCGACTCGAACGGCCAGGAGCGCCATCGCATCGAAGGTTTCCTTCCCGCCGACGATTTCCTCGCGCAGCTCGAGCTAGGCCTCGGGCATCTGTACTTCAAGACCGGACGCTTCGCGGAGGCGGAGAAGCAGTTCCGGTCGGTGGTCGACAAACTCCCGAACACGACGTCGGCCGCCGAGGCGCAGTACTGGGCGGGCGTGTCGAAGTACAAAGGCGGCGATGCGGGCGCCCTTCCGGCGACGGCGGCCGCGTTCAAGCAGCGCTACGCTGACACCGACTGGGCGAAGAAGGCGTCGATCTGGGGATGAGGACCATTTGCGCGTAGGGATCATCAGCGACACGCATGGCGTGTTGCATCCGCGCGTCGCGGAGGTGTTCGCCGGCGTCGATCACATCATCCACGCCGGCGACATCGGCGGCGACGAGATCCTGCAGGCGCTGCGTCGCATCGCGCCGGTGACGCACGTCGAAGGGAACATCGACGACAGCAGCGGCTACAACGTCGCGCGCGTGACGCTCGAAGGCGTGCGCTTCCTCGTCACGCACATCCTTCCGCGTCCGTCGGATCCGGAGAAGCACGTCGTGAAGGCGCTGAAACGCGAGCCGGCGGATGTCGTCGTCTTCGGCCACAGCCACCTCCCGCACGACGAGATCGTCGATGGCATCCGCTACTTCAATCCGGCGAGCGCCGGTCCGCGGCGTTTCGACTATCCAATGTCGGTCGGCCTCTTCGAGTGGAGCGCAGACATTCCTGTCTGCGCACACGTCGCGCTGGACGAACGCTCCATCGCGGCGCTGAAGAATCGAATGAATCAGATGAGATAGGAGAGCGGAGAAGGGAGAGCGGAGGAGCTTCTGACGATCTCCGCTCTCCGCTCTGCCCTCTCCGCTCTGATACATTCGCCCGCCCATGCCGTTCCTCGAAGCGCGGACGCTGTCGAAGACCTACCGCAACGCCGAAGTGCCGGTTCAGGTCTTCGACGGCATCGATCTCGACGTCGAGCGCGGCGAGATGCTGGCGATCGTCGGCCCCTCCGGGATCGGCAAGTCGACACTCCTCCACCTCCTCGGCGGCCTCGATCGTCCAGACCGCGGCAGCGTGCGCGTCGCGGATCGCGATCTGACGGCGATGACGAACGACGAGCTGTCGCGATTCAGAAATCGAAACGTCGGATTCGTTTTTCAGTTTCACCACCTCCTCCCCGAGTTCAGCGCGATCGAGAACGTCGCGATGCCGGGATGGATTGGGAGGATGCCGCGGGACGAGGCGCTCCGGAAGGGGGGAGCGCTGCTCGCGGAGCTCGGCCTGGAGCCGCGCGCGAAGCACTTCCCGAATCAGCTTTCCGGCGGCGAGCAGCAGCGGGTGGCCATCGCGCGCGCGCTCCTGACCGACCCCATTCTCTTCCTCGCCGACGAGCCGACCGGCAACCTCGATCTCGAGACCAGCGAGAAGGTTTTTGACCTGATGCGCGAGTGCCACCGGAAGCGGGGACTGACCTCCGTCATCGTCACCCATAATCCGGACCTCGCCGCCCGCTGCGACCGCGTCTTCGAGATGCGGAAAACGTAGTCGTCACGAAACATTGTGACGCACGCCCGAGGTCGGCGCGCCGTTCGCAATCAGAATGCGCGACAGGGGGAACCGGGTTCTAACAGCAGCAGCGTTACACTAGGTCCAAGGCCATGTTCGAAAAGTACAACGAGAAGGCTCGCCGCGCTCTCTTCTTCGCCCGTTACGAAGCATCGAAGCTCGGCTCCCGCGTCATCGAGTCCGAGCACATCCTCTTGGGGGTCCTCCGCGAGGGAGAAGAGATCATCAAAGAGATCTTCTCCCGCTTCAACGTGAAGCCGGAGCAGATCCGCCGCGAAGTGGAAGGCGACCGGCTCTTCGTCGACCGGATCTCCTCGTCGGCCGAGCTCCCACTGTCCGAGGAGTCGAAAAAGATCCTCGCCTACGCCGCCCACGAGGCCGAATCGATGCTCCACCAGTACGTCGGGACTGAGCATCTCCTCATCGGAATCCTTCGCGTCGAATCGTCCACTGCGGCGCGCATCCTGACCTCCAAAGGGCTCAATGTGTACGGCGTCCGCGAGGAGACGATCTCGATCTTGAAGGAGCGCGAGGCCGACAAGCAGAAGAAAGAGCTCCCGTTCCTCGCCGAGTACGCGCGCGATCTGACGGCGATGGCGCACTCGCAGCAGTTCGATCCGCTCATTGGCCGCGAGAAGGAAGTGGAGCGGATCATCCAGATCCTCTCCCGCCGCACGAAGAACAATCCGATCCTCCTCGGCGAGCCGGGCGTCGGCAAGACCGCGATCGTGGAAGGCCTCGCGCAGCGGATCGTCGACGGCAACGTGCCGCTGTTCATCGCGAACAAGCGGATTCTCTCGCTCGACCTCTCGCTCATCGTCGCCGGCACGAAGTACCGCGGCCAGTTCGAGGAGCGGCTCAAGGGCATCATCAAGGAGCTGAAAGAGAACCCCGACATCATCATCTTCATCGATGAGATCCACTCGCTCATCGGCGCGGGGTCGGCCGAGGGGTCGCTCGACGCCGCGAACATCCTGAAGCCGGCACTCTCGCGCGGCGAGATCTCGTGCATCGGCGCGACGACCATCCGCGAGTACCGCCGCTACATCGAGAAGGACCGTTCGCTCCTCCGCCGCTTCCAGGCGATCACCGTGAATCCGCCGAGCGAGGAAGAGACGCTGCAGATCCTCGAGGGCGTGAAGGAACGCTACGAGTCGTTCCACAAGGTCAAGTACAGCGATACGGCGATCCGCAGCGCGGTGTATCAGTCGAACCGCTACATCACCGACCGCTTCTTCCCCGACAAGGCGATCGACATCCTCGACGAGGCAGGCGCGAAGGTGAAGCTGCGCCGCGTCGCCGACACGCAGAACCTCCGCCGTCTCGAAGCCGAGGTGCGGTCGATCGTCAAGGAGATGAAGAAGGCGATCTCCGACAAGGACTTCGAGAAGGCCGTCTTCCTCCGCGAGCGCGAGATCGAGCTGAAGGAAGAGATCGAGCGCATCAAGCAGGAGCGCGAGTCGGTCGGCGAAGAGATGATGGAGGTCACCAAGAAGGACGTCGAGGAGATCATCTCCTCCTGGACTGACATCCCGGTGACGTCGATCGAAGCCGACGAAGCGGCGAAGCTGATCAACATGGAAGAGATCCTGATGCGGCGGATCGTCGGTCAGGACAAGGCGATCAAGGCGATCTCGCGCGCGATCCGGCGCTCGCGTCTCGGCGTCGCCTCACCGAACCGGCCGATGGGATCGTTCATCTTCCTCGGCTCGTCCGGCGTCGGAAAAACCGAAGTGGCGCGGCGTCTCGCCGAGTTCCTCTTCGGCTCGCAGAAGCACCTCATCCGCTTCGACATGTCGGAGTACATGGAGAAGCACGCGGTGTCGAAGCTCATCGGCTCGCCTCCGGGCTACGTGGGACACGAGGAAGGCGGACAGCTCACCGAGCGCGTGCGCCGCAATCCGTACTCGGTGGTCCTGCTCGACGAGATCGAGAAGGCGCATCCCGACATCGCCAATATCCTCCTGCAGATCCTCGAGGACGGCGTGCTGACCGACTCGCTCGGCAACGCGGTCGACTTCCGCAACACGCTGATCATCATGACCAGCAACCTCGGCACGCGGCACCTCGCGACGAAAGGCCACCTCGGGTTCCGCGAGCAGAGCAACGAGGGTGAACTGAAGAGCGCCGAACAACACATCCACACGGAGCTCAAGCGCGAGTTCTCGCCCGAGTTCATCAACCGCATCGACGACATCATCATCTTCAACCCGCTCAGCGAGCTCGAGCTGCGCCGCATCTGCCTCCTGCTGATCGACGACGTCAACCTCGCGCTCGTGAACAAGAACGTGAAGATCGCCGTCGACGACTCGGTCGTCATGTGGCTGCTGAAGAAGGCCGGCGAGGAAGCCAACAGCGGTGCCCGTCCCCTCCGCCGCGCCATCCAGCGCTACATCGAGGACGAACTGTCCGAGTACATGATCCGCCAGAAGGAGACCGTCCCCGAACAGATCGACTTCACGATGGCGGGCGATGAAGTCCTGCTCGTCCCGCGGGGCGCGACGGAGGCGCTGACGTCGTGAGCGTGCTGCCCTCTCGGGGCGTGCATTATTCGTATGCGGAGTACGTCCGGCTCGAGGACGAAAGTCAGACCCGCCACGAATACATCGCCGGCGAGATCTACGCGATGGCGGGGGGGACGCTCGACCATGGTTCCCTTGCCGCGGTCGTAATCGAACTGCTCGGGCCTCAGCTTCCCCGCGGCTGCCGGACGTTTACTTCTGACGTACGCATCCGCATTCCGGGCTCAAACGTCTCGACATATCCCGACATCTCCGTCGCTTGTGGAGCAAAACGGGCGGCCGATGACCCCCTCGCCGTCACGAACCCCGTTCTTCTCGTCGAAGTCACCAGCAACTCGACGGAAAGTTACGATCGCAACGCCAAACTCGCCTACTACCGCACGATCGTATCTCTCAGCGAAGTCTTGATTGTGAGCCATCGCGAGCCTCGCATAACGATTCATCGTCGCACGGGAACGGAATGGTCCGTCGAAGAGGCGAAGGCGGGTGAAACCGTGCGGCTCGATTCGATCGGCGGCGCGCTCAAAGTCGATGACGTCTACCGCAATCCGCTCGAAGACGTTCATTAACGCGAATACCTAAACGGGCCGGCGATCTTTTTTCCCTTCGCGTTGATGAACTCGATCGTCAGCGCGTCCTTCGTGATCTCGAGTGACGCGAAGGCGATTGGTTCGCGGAAGTGGGTCTCCTTCGGCCAGACGGTTTGATCGCGGACGGTGATCATGGGGACGGGGTCGGAGCCGGCGCCGCTGACGAGGATGAGCGGGCGGTTGAGGTTGAGCAGCTCCTCGTGGTGGTCGTGGCCGTCGAGGTAGAGGTCGACCTTTTCATTGCGCAGGACCGGCAGCAGCCCGCGCATACGGCGTGCCTCGGCGCGCGGGATGATCGAGTGATAACCGCTCGACGTGATCACGTGATGCCCCACCGCGATACGCCACGTCGCGGTTGACGATGCGAACGTCTCGCGGAGCGTCTCCTCGGCGATCTTGCTCTTGCCGTACGCGTACGGCGTGGTGTCGAGCATCGCGAAGTCGGCGAGGGGGCTGTGGAGCACGTACTCGCGCGCCGGCATGTGCCAGTTCGGGACGTTCGCGTTCACCTGCGCGTCGGGCTTGCCGCAGTAGTCGTGATTGCCGAGGACCGCGTAGATCGGGATGTCGAGATGAGTGATTGCGTCGACGACGTGCCATTTGGGATCCGTGGCCGACCGCACGCCGCACGGATAGAAGTTGTCGCCGAGGAGGAGGATCGCGTCGTACGGTTTGGACTTCGTGATCGCGGAGGCGATCGTGTTCGTCTGCAGGCCGGCGTCGCCGACGACCGCGAGGCGCAGCGTGCCGTTGTGGGCAGCGAGAGAAATCTCGGGGAGCGGTACGCCGGCAGGATTGCCGGCGCCACACAGAAGCCCGGCGCCGCACAGAAACGCCGTCGCGAATACAATCGCGCGCGCAAACATGCCTCTCGTCAAGATTCACCTCCGCAAAGGGAAGTCGCCCGAATACATCCGCGCCGTCGCCGACTCGGTGCACGACGCGCTCGTCGCTCACGCGAACGTTCCCGCCGACGACCGGTTTCAGTTGATCCACGAATATGTGGCGGACGACATCATCGCGCATCCGTCCTATGCAGGTGTCGCGCGCAGCGAGAATCTGATCATCATCGAGATCACCTTGAACGTCGGGCGGACGCTCGACATCAAGAAGGAGCTTTATGCCGGCATCGCGCGGCGGCTGGAGAAGGATCCCGGCGTCCGGCTCGATGACGTTCTGGTGAACCTTATCGAGGTAGCGAAGGAGAACTGGTCGTTCGGACGCGGCCTCGCGACCTACGGTTGAGTCGGGCTAGAATGCGCGGCGCTTCCCGGCTGTTCACGGTCGCACGAAACCGTAACCCACGGTTGCGCGTCACAGTTCAGGCGTGGTTCGCCCCCTACCTATGAAGAAACTCACGATTGTCTGGCTTGCAGCCTTTCTGCTCGTAGGACCGCTGCAGGCGCAGACGCCTCCGCAGCAACCCGCGCCTGCGCAGCCGGAACCGCAACCGAAAACGAAGCCGCGGCCCGGAAGCATCATCGAATCCGGTTCGGGCAGGATCACCGACCAGCCGCTGGCCGCCAAGCCGACTCCCTCGCCCGTCGGCCCGTCGGCGCATCCGAACGTTCCGCGCGACGCGCTCGCCGGCCTGAAGATCGATCGGTTCGAGGCGGTCGGCAACACCTCGGTCGCCAGCGACACGATCCGCGTTTACCTCGGCATCCAGCCGGGCGATCCGTACGATCCGTACGCGATTCAGAAGAACTTCCTCAGCCTCTGGCAGACCGGTCTCTTCGACGACATCACCATCGAAGCCGACAAGAGCGAGACGGGCGGCGTGGTCGTTCGCGCGGTCGTCAAAGAACGGCCCCGCATCGGCTCCGTCGAATATCGCGGCAACAAAGACCTCGCCACGAACAAGATCACCGAGGTGCTCGATCGCGAGAAGATCGACCTCCACATCGGGAGCACCATCGAGCAGACCCTCCTCCGCCGCGCGGCCGAGGCGATCAAGAAGGCGTACACCGAGAACGGCTACGAAGACCCGCAGGTCGATCCCTCGATCGTCGACATGGGGGGCACCGGCGAGAAGAAGATCCTCTTCAACATCGACGAAGGCGTGAAGGCGAAGATCGCCGCGATCGACTTCACCGGCAACCGCCACTTCTCCTCCCGCAAGCTCCGCTCGGTGATGAAGGAGATCAAGACCCACAACATCGTCACCTGGATCCGGAAGAAGGACCTCTACATCCCGTCGAAGCTCGACGAGGACATGGAGCACCTGAAGAACTTCTACCAGGACTACGGCTACTTCGACGTCGTGTTCGGCGAGCCGAAGATCACCACGATCGGCAAGAACACCAAGAAGCCGCGCGTGAAGCTCCTGATCCCGATCACCGAGGGGACCGTCCACACGTTCGGCGACGTGAGCGTCGCCGGCAACACCGTCTTCACGAACCAGGAGATCATCGGGAACTGGCCGACGAAGAAGGGCCAGATCATCCGCCGCAAGCCGATCCAGGACCGCGCCGACGCGTTCGGCGAGGCGTACCGCATGCGCGGCTACATCTACGCGTACGTCAACCCCGAGTACGTCAATAAGCCGAACAACGTCATCGACGTGAAGATGAACGTTTACGAGGGCGACCAGTTCCGCCTCGGCAAGCTCGAGTTCCAGGGCAACACCGTCACGAAGGACAAGGTGCTCCGCCGCGAGATCTTCCTCGAGGAAGGCTCGATCATGGACATGGAGACCTTCAAGTCGAGCCTCTACAAGCTCGGCCAGCTCGGCTACTTCAAGGTGACCGACAACCCCGACTTCAAGGTCAATCCCGACACGAAGACGGTCGACATCCTCGTGAAGGGGAACGAAGAAGGGAAGAACGACGTCCAGTTCGGCGGCGGTTACTCCGAGGGCGGCGGGTTCTTCATCCAGTCGCAGTTCGCGACGCGCAACTTCCTCGGCCAGGGCGAGAACCTCTCGCTGAGCGCGCAGAAGGGCACGCGCGTCACGTACTACGCGCTCTCCTACGCCAATCCGTGGTTCATGGACACGCCGAACTCCCTCGGCATCTCGATCTTCAACCGCAACACGGTTTATCCGGCGGCGGTTGGATACGAGAACCGCGGCAAGGGCGGCTCGATCGCGTACGGATACCGCCTCCACCGCTTCGACAGCCTCTCGCTCGTCTATGCGGCGGAACGCGCGAAGATCCACTACGAGATCACCCAGGCGCCTGACGCGAACGGCAACGTTCCCGTCTCCGACATCGCCGACTACAACTACACCGTCTCCAGCATCGCGCCGTCGTACGCCTTCGACTCGCGCGACAATCCGTACGACACCACGCGCGGCGGCAAAGCGGTCTTCTCATTGGCGTATTCGGGCGGTCCCCTCGGCGGCTCGATCCACGCGCTGAAGCCGACGCTGAACCTCACCAAGTTCTTCCGGCAGTCGAAGCGGACGACGTTCAGCCTCAACGCCGAGGCCGGACGCATCTATCCGCTCGACAAGAATTGCTCCAACAGCCGCGAGCAGCTCGAGGCGACGAACCAGGCGCTCTGCGTCCCGGAGACGGAACGTTTCCTCGTCGGCGGCGAGTACTCCGTCCGCGGATTCGAGAGCTACACCCTCGGTCCGACGCAAACGATCGGCGGCATTTCGCAGCCGGCCGGCGGCTACAAGTACGACGTCCTCAACGCCGACTACATCCTCAAGATCAACGATCCGCTCCGCTTCGTGATCTGGGCCGACGCCGGCCAGGCTTACGCCTATGCGGACAAGTGGGACCTGACGAAGACGCGCTACACGGCGGGCGCCGAGCTGCGCATCTTCCTCCCCGTTTTCCAGTTCCCGCTGCGCTTCATTTTCGCGCACAACCTGCGGCCGCATCCGGGCGATCAGTTCCAGAGCATCCAGTTCACGATCGGGAATACCTACTGAGAAGCGTTCTATTTAGTTTTCCGAAATCCGGTCCGCGAAAAGCGAATAATCGGCGCCGTCACACGGCGTGAATCAGCAAGAAGGAGATCCCCCATGAAGAAGTTCCTAGCAGCAGTCGCGATGGCGGCTCTATCCGTCCCCGCCTTTGCGCAGGGCGCGCCGCAGCGCGTGGCGGTCATCGACGTTCAGCGTGTGCTCCAGAGCTCCACCCTCGGCAAGGCCGCGTACGAGCGTCTGAAGAAGATGCAGGACGAGCGCGTCGCCCGCGCCCAGAAGATGGACGAAGAGGCGAAGGCTCTCGAGAACGAAATCAACACCAAGAAACTCTCGCTTTCCGAGGACAAGCTGACCGACATGCAGAAGCAGTTGTCGGACAAGCGCATCTCCATGCAGCGCTACGCCCAGGACGCCGACCGCGAAGTCGGTGAGGCTCGCGACAAGGAGCTCGCCGCCCTCGAAGTGAAGATCAAGCCGGTCATCGACGCCATCGGCAAGGAGATGGGGCTCGCGGCGATCTTCAACAAGTTCGAGTCCGGTCTCGTCTACGCCTCGGACGCGATCGACATCACGGAGACCGTGATCAAGCGCTTCGACGCCGCGAACGCCGCTCCCGCGAAGTAAGCAACAGACATCACACATCTGAAAGGCCGCGGAATCCGCGGCCTTTTTGCTTTTTGGCCTAGAATGCGCGCCCGTGTCGGAGGTGACTCTCGGTGAGATCGTCGACTTCGTCGGCGGCACGTTTCGCGGCCCCCGCGACCAGCGCGTCGAGGGCGTAGCCCCGCTCGCCGAGGCCACCGAGCGACAGGTCAGCTTCCTGCACAATCCCAAGTACGCGTCGCAGGTCGGTTCGACCCGCGCGGCTGCCGTCCTCGTCTCGAACGACCTCGCCGGCGACGACCCCCGCTGGATTCGCGTGAAGGACCCGTACCTCGCGATGGCGCAGGTCGTCGGGCGGTGGTTCGACAACCGTCCGAAGCCGGCGCTCGGGGTTTCGCCGCTCGCATCGGTCGCGCAGTCGGCCAAGCTCGGGACGAACGTTCGGATCGGCGCCTTCACGTCGATCGGGAATGACGTCGTGATCGGCGACGACGTCACGATCTACTCGCACGTCGCCATCGAAGACGGCGCGTCGATTGGTGACGGCTCGATCCTCTATCCGCATGTTTCGGTTTACCACGCGTGCCGCATCGGCAAGCGCTGCATCCTCCACAGCGGTGTCGTCATCGGCAGCGACGGCTATGGCTTCGCGACTTCGGGCGGCCGGCACCACAAGATCCCGCAGATCGGGATCGTCCGGATCGAAGACGACGTCGAGATCGGTGCCGGGTCGACCATCGACCGCGCGGCCCTCGGCGAGACGGTGATCGGCGAGGGGACGAAGATCGACAACCTCGTGCAGGTGGGGCACAACGTCAAGGTCGGCAAACACTGCTTCCTCGTCTCGCAGGTCGGCATCGCCGGCTCGACCGAGCTCGGGGACTACGTCGCCGTCGCGGGGCAGTCGGGCTTTTCCGGCCACCTGAAGATCGGCAACCGCGTGCAGGTCGCGGCGAAGAGCGCCGTGCTCGAAGACGTCCCCGACGACACGAAAGTCATGGGCATCCCTGCAGTACCGTTCCGCGAGTTCGCGCGGCGCGAAGGCGCGCTGCGGCGGCTCACGAAGAGAAAGTGACTATGTTGAACATCCTCGAAATCATGAAGCTCCTGCCGCATCGCTATCCGATGCTGCTGGTGGACCGGATCCTCGAGTACGAGGACGGCAAACGGATCGTCGGCCTGAAGAACGTCTCGGCGAACGAGCAGTTCTTTCAGGGCCACTTCCCCGGCAACCCGGTGATGCCCGGCGTCCTCATCGTCGAAGCGATGGCGCAGTGCTGCGCGGTGCTGTTCCTGAAGGACATCGAAGACCGCGAGAGGAAGCTCTTCCTCTTCGGTGGAGTCGACAAAGCGCGCTTCCGGAAGCCGGTGATTCCCGGCGACCAGCTCATCATGGAGTGCACCGTCCTGCAGAAGCGCGCGAGCACCGTGCGGATGCGCGGCGAGGCGAAGGTCGACGGCGCGATCGTCGCCGAGGCCGACATGCTGAGCGTGATGACGGAGCGGCCGGCATGACGCGGATCGACTCTCTCGCCTCCGTCTCCCCCGATGCCCTCCTCGCCGATGACGTCACGGTCGGCCCGTTCGCGCTCGTCGGACCGAACGTCACGATCGGCAGCGGCACCGTCATCGGCTCCTACACGCGCGTCGAAGGACCGGCGCGGATCGGGGAGCGCAACCACTTCTACGGCCACGCCTCCGTCGGCGGTCCGCCGCAGGACCTCAAGTACAAGGACGAGCGCACCGAGCTCGTGATCGGCAACGACAACGTCTTCCGCGAATTCGTCACGCTCAACCGCGGCACCGCGGGCGGCGGCGGCATCACGACGATCGGCAACGACAACTTCTTCATGGCGTACGCGCACGTGGCGCACGACTGCCACGTCGGCAGCAACACCATCTTCGCGAACTGCGCCACGCTCGCGGGCCACGTCGAGGTCGGCGACTTCGCGCAGGTCGGCGCGTTCTCCGCCGTCCACCAGTTCTGCCGCGTCGGCGAGCACGCTTTCATCGGCGGCGGCACGATGTGCACCCAGGACGTCCTCCCGTACGCGAAGACCGTCGCCGCGCGCGACAACAACACGTACGGCATCAACACAATCGGCCTGCAGCGGAAAGGCTTCTCGCAGGAGACGATCGACGCCTTGCAGCGCGCGTACAAGCTCCTCGTCCGCTCGAAGCTGAAGGTCGAGGACGCGCTCATGCAGATCGAGAACGACCTGAGCATGTATCCGGAGGCGCGATACCTCGTGGAGTTTGTGCGCAGCTCGAAGAGAGGCGTGATCCGTTGACAAACAATGGACCGACGCGCGTCGGTATCGTCGGCACCGGCTCCCTCGGCCGCGTGCACGCTCGCATCCTCACCGAGATGCCCGAAGCGACGGTCGTCGGCTTCGTCGACCCGCGCGACGAAGCTGCGGCCGAGGTCACGTCGACACTGAACCTCCGGCGCTTCGACTCCGTCTCGGCGCTCAAGAGCGAGATCGACGCCGCCGTCGTCGCGACGCCGACCACCTCGCATCTCGCCGTCGCCGGCGAGCTGCTCGAGGCAGGCGTCGACGTCATGGTCGAGAAGCCGATCGCCGCGACGGTCGCCGACGCGCAGAAGCTGATCGACGTCGCAAAGCAGCACGACCGCGTGCTCCAGGTCGGCCACGTCGAGCGCTACAACCCCGCGATCACCGCGGTCGCCGATCACCTCGGCCAGGTCCGCTACGTCGAAGCCGAGCGCCTCGGCGTCTTCGTTCCGCGCTCGCTCGATGTCGACGTTCTCCTCGACCTGATGATCCACGACATCAACCTCGTCCTGTCACTCCTGCGGCAGGAGGTGTCGGACATCCGCGCCGTCGGCGTGCCGGTGCTTACCGACAAGGTCGACATCACGAACGTCCGGCTGGAGCTCGCGAACGGCGCCGTCGCGAACCTCACCGCGAGCCGCGTGTCGCAGGACCGCGTCCGCAAGGTGCGCTTCTTCGGCAGCGACTCGTACATCTCCGTCGACACGAAAGAACAGGAAGTGAAGGGCTACAAACTCGTCGAGCGGAGCATCCGTCCACTGGAGATCACGGTCGAGAAGAAAGAGCCGCTCCGCGCCGAGCTCGAAGCGTTCCTCGGCTGCGTCCGCGACCGCTCCCGCCCCATCGTCGCCGGCGAAGATGGCCTCGCCGCCGTCGACCTCGCGATCCGCGTCGCCGCCGCCATCGACGAGTCGATGAGAAAGTTCAAGCGATGAACGACGTCGCCATCGGAATCATTGGGGGCTCCGGGCTCTACGACATGCCGGGCCTCAACGTCCTGAACGAGCGCGTGATCCCGACGCCGTTCGGCGACCCTTCGGACGCGTACGTCATCGGCGACGTCGACGGGGTGAAGGTCGCGTTCCTCTCGCGTCACGGCCGCGGGCACCGCTACACGCCGTCCGAGGTCAACTACCGCGCGAACATCTACGGCTTCAAGACCCTCGGCGTGCACACCATCCTCTCCGCCAGCGCGGTCGGGTCGATGAAAGAGGCGTACGCGCCGACCGACATCGTCTTCCCGCACCAGTTCATCGACCGGACGCGCCACCGCGCCGACACGTACTTTGGCAACGGCATCGTCGCGCACGTCGCGTTCGCCGATCCGATCTGCGCCGGCGCCGCGATGCTGATGGCGCAGGCGGGACGCGAGCAGGGAGCGAAGATCCACGAAGGCGGCACCTACGTCTGCATCGAAGGGCCGCAGTTCTCGACGCGCGCAGAGTCGAACCTGTACCGCTCGTGGAACGTCGACGTGATCGGCATGACCAACCTGACCGAGGCGAAGCTCGCGCGCGAAGCGGAGCTCTGCTACGTCACCATGGCGCTCGTCACCGACTACGACTGCTGGCACGAGTCGGGCGACGTCAGCGTCGAACAGATTCTCGGCCACCTCCGTGCGAACGCCGAGATGGCGCAGAAGATCATCCGCGCGACCGTGCCGTTCGCCGCGGAGCGCAAACGCGACTGCGCCTGCGCCACCGCGCTGCAGTACGCGATCATCACCGACCGCACCCGCATTCCGCTCAAAGTGCAGCAGGACCTCGCGCCGATCATCGGCAAATACATCTTTTAAGGGACCGCAATGCCCATCACCGTCGTCGGCAGCGTCGCGTTCGACGCACTCCAGACTCCATTCGGAAAGGTCGAGAAATGCCTCGGCGGCTCCGCGACCTACTTCTCCGTCGCGGCGTCGTTCTTCACCGAGGTCGATCTCGTCGCGGTCGTCGGCGACGACTTCAGTGACGACGACGCGGCGATCTTCCGCGGCCGCAACATCAACACCGACGGTCTGCAGCGCGTCGACGGCGAGAAGACGTTCTTCTGGAGCGGCGAGTACGGCTTCGACCTCAACGTCGCGAAGACGCGCGAGACGCAGCTCAACGTCTTCGCGAACTTCCGCCCCGCGCTGAACGAGCGGCAGCGCAACGCCGACGTCCTCTTCCTCGCGAACATCCAGCCCGACCTGCAGCACGAGGTCCTGCACCAATGCCGCCGCCCGCGCGTCGTGGCGCTCGACACGATGAACCTCTGGATCGCGACGGCGAAAAGCTCGCTGACTCGCATCCTTCGCGAAGTCGACCTCGTGATCATCAACGAGGCCGAGGTGCGGCAATTCACTGAGGAGGCGAACCTCGTCCGCGGCGCGCGCCAGATCCTCACCCTCGGCCCGCAAACGCTCGTCATCAAGCGCGGCGAGTACGGCGTCCTCATGGTGACGCGCGACGCGATCTTCGCGGCGCCCGCGTACCCGCTCGAAAGCGTCTTCGATCCGACCGGCGCCGGTGACACCTTCGCCGGCGGCTTTCTCGGCTATCTCGCCTCCCGCTCGCACATCCACGAGCGCGAGATGCGCCGCGCCATCATCTTCGGCAGCGTCCTCGCGTCGTTCACCGTCGAGAAGTTCTCCCTCGACCGCCTCCGCGAGATCAGCCTCAACGACATCCACGAGCGCTACCAAGCCTTCCGCGCCCTCACGCACTTCGACGACTTCGAACCGGTGTAGCGTAGATCTGAACGTGTCCCCCTCTGTCATCCTGAGCCGGCGTAGCGCGGCGAAGGATCCGTTGCTGGAACGCGCAATGAGTTTCAGCACCGGATCCTTCGCCGTCTACGCGGCTCAGGATGACAGTGGGGCACATGTCGATTTCGCCATACGTCATTCGTCTCTAAACTGACGAAAGGAGAAACACCATGGCGAAATACCTCTTGCTCCTCCGCGGCGACGGACACCATCTCGACAACCTCAGCCCCGAAGAGATCCAGGCACTCATCGGCCGTTATATGACTTGGACCGAAAGCCTCCGAAAGAGCGGCAAGTACGTCGCGAGCGACAAGCTCCGCGACCACCAGGGCAAAGTCCTCCGCAAGCAGAACGCGAAGGTGCTCGTGATCGACGGCCCCTACACGGAAACGAAGGAGATCCTCGGCGGGTACTTCGCGGTGCAGGCCGACAGCTACGACGAAGCGATCGAGCTCACCAAAGACTGCCCGCACTTCGACTTCGGCTCCATCGAGATCCGCGAGATCGAGGACATGCGCCGTCCGTGAGCGGCGACGTCCCCGCGCTGGTCGATCATCTCTTCCGGCGCAACGCCGCGCGGATCACCGCGACCCTGACACGCGTCCTCGGCGCCGATCGACTCGATCTCGCCGAGGACGTCGTGCAGGAGGCGATGGC
>DASYSN010000481.1:0-2820 GCA_036003305.1 Thermoanaerobaculia bacterium | reverse complement strand
GAGCCGGGCGAGCGGACCGGTGCACACGGCCTTCGGATGCTGCTCGCCGCGATCGCGTTCATCCTCGTGTTCTGCCTCGTGCTGCTCCGCTGGTCGGTCGTGCGCCAATGACGCCGTCGCGCCGGAGTTGCGCGACGTCGCGGCTGCTGTAGCCGAGCTCCCGCAGGATCGCGTCGGTGTGCTGCCCGAGGAGCGGCGGCGGCGTCCCGGCCGGAAGGCGTTTTCCGTCAACACGGAGCGGGTTGCGAAGTGCGGAGTACTCGCCGATCGACGGGTGCTCGAGCGAAGCGATGAGCGGCTGAGCGTCCTCCGATTCGAGCGCTTCGCGGACGCCCTGCACGACCGCGGCGGGGATCGCAGCGCCGGTGCAACGCGTCACCCACGTCTTCGCGTTGCGCGTTCGGAAGATCGCGTCCAGCAGCGGCAGGAGCTTCGTGCGGTTTTTCACGCGCGCCACGTTCGTGGCGAAGCGGCGGTCGCGCGCGAGCTCCGGCCGTGCTACGACCTCGCAGAGCGCGCGGAAGTGCCGGTCGGTCCCGGCGCCGATCGCGAACGGCCGGTCCTTCGCGTGGAAGAGCTGGTACGGGACGATCGACGCATGCGCGTTGCTGTAGCGCTTCGCTTCGCGTTCGGTGACGAGCGCGTTCTGCGCGACGTTCACGAGCGAGGCGATCGTCGCGCCGAAGAGCGAAATCTCGATCGATGCCCCTTCGCCGGTCCGTTCCCGCGCGAAGAGTGCGCTCGTGATCGCGCCGAACGCGTAGTGTGCGGTGAGGACGTCGCTGACCGCCACGCCGACCTTCATCGGATCGCCGTCCGCCTCGCCGGTGATCGCCATCAACCCCGCGGCGGCCTGCGCGAGGAGGTCGTAGCCGGGTGTCGCCGCGTTGGCGCCGTCGCTGTCGTACCCGGCGATGCGGCAGTGGATCGCGCGCGGGTTGATCTCGCGCACGCGGTCGAGGCCGAGCGCCACGCGCTGCGCCGGGAGGAAGTTGTCGACCACGACGTCCGCCCGTTCGAGGAGCTTCCGGGCCACGTCGCCGCCGCGTTTGAGATCGAGCGCGAGCGACTGTTTGTTGCGGTTGATCGAGAGAAAGTACGCGCTGACGTCCCCAACGAACGGCGGCCCCCAGTGCCGCGTCTCGTCGCCGCGGAGCGTTTCCTCGACCTTCACCACGCGCGCGCCCGCGTCGCCCAGCATCTGCGTACACAAAGGGCCGGCGAGGACGCGGGAGAAATCGGCGACGAGGATGCCGTCGAGGGGGAGGCGCTTCACCGGTACTGCTGCTTCAGCGCGTCGAGCTCGGCGAGGGTGCGGCGGAGGATGCTGACGACCTTGTGGACCTCGGAGCCGTAGAGGCGAAGCTCGGCGTCGCAGTCGGTCATGGAGTAGACCGCCTCGTCTTTTTCGAGCCGGTCGCGCTCGAAGCGGAGGCGTTCGGCCAGCTCCTCGATCTCGCTCACCAGGACGAAGTGGATGTCCTTCTCGCCCAGGTAGCGCTTGCACTGCGGGCAGTGGATGGACCGGTCCTCTCCGTTTTCAACGAGGTCAAAAACGAACTGTCTCTTGCACTGCGGGCACTCGAAGACTTCCGGTAGCACAGCCTCATCCTCTGCTGCGATTGTGCCACGAGTGTCAAACGTGTCCCCCCTCTCCCGCCGGGAGAGGGGGGCGCGAAGCGCCGGGTGAGGGGCCCGGCGCCCGCGAAAACCCGTTCGAAGCCCAGGAATGCGCCCGTTGACGCCGCGGTTTTTGGCCCTGTACTATCCACCGCCCTGCCCGTTCGCGGCGAATCGTTGGGAGATCGTTCAATGGTAGGACAATCGGCTCTGGACCGATGAATCGGGGTTCGAGTCCCTGTCTCCCAGCCAAACTCGACTACGAGATCGCGTCGCGATCGCAGACGGGCCTGAGCTAAGGCGGATCAACAGGTCGGCGACGGCGGACCGGAGAGTGTCACCCACGACGAGCCGTTCCACTGATACCAGGTATCGGTGTACGAGCCGCAATCGCAGGGATTCGTCTCGATTTCTCTGAACGCGCCGCTGAGCGTCCCGTCGTCGGAGCCGTTGCCACTACAGAAACGATACTTATGGCCGACCTCGTTGAGGGCGCAGTCGTAGTAGGTCGTGATGATGTCCTGGCATGGAAGTGCGTTCATGGGCGGAGCGAACGTCGTGGTGGCGAACAGCAACAGGAGAGCGAATGAGAGACGGGCTGTTTTCTGCATCGAATCCTCCCTTTAATAAAGATGGCTGGAATTCTACACGGAAGGATTGCCAGGTGGCGAGCGGGGACGTTATTCGTCAGGCGAAGAGAGCGACGTACATCGGATCGATGAACCGTTTACTCGCGCTTTTCGTCGTATTGCTCGTCGCCGCGTGCACGACAGGTTCAGCTCCCGCCGGGCTCGTTCCGCTCGTCGACTATCACCAGCACCTGGTGAGTCCGGCATTCGAGCCGCTCGTGAAACTTCCCCGCCGGGACGGCGCGGCTCTCGTCCGCGAGCTTGATGCAGCCGGAATTCAGCGCGCGGTCGTGCTCTCGGTCGGGTACAGCTTCGCAGACGAGCGGAAAGGCCTCGCGGATCCCGACCGGCTGACCCGGGAAGAAAACGATTGGACTTCCGCCGAGGTGACGAAGAACGCGCCGCGCCTCATCGGGTTCTGCAGCGCGAATCCGCTTCGCGCCGCCGCATTGCAGGAGCTGGAGCGGTGTCTCGCGCTTCCCGGCATGGCCGGGATCAAGGTTCACTTCGGCAATAGCGGAATCAGCCTACGCAATCGCGAGCATCTCGCGCGCGTCCAGGAGCTGTTCGC
>DASYSN010000480.1:0-3619 GCA_036003305.1 Thermoanaerobaculia bacterium | reverse complement strand
AACGCGCGCTACTACCACCTCATCGAGGCGTTCCGCGAGCTGACCGGAGTGCCGATCGTGCTGAACACGTCGTTCAACGAGAACGAGCCGGTGGTCAATACGCCTGCCGAGGCGCTCGACTGCTTCCTCAGGACGAAGATGGACCTGCTGGTGATGGGCGATCTGATGATCGAGCGAGTTTCATGAGCTCGATCGAGAGGATCGCCTCGGCGACGAAGCGCTCCCACGTGTAGTGGAGGCCGGGGATGCCGTCGAGGATCAGCCCCTTGACGAAGAGCGAGTGGACGACGACGGCGAACGGCGCGATGACGCGGAGCCTGCGAACGCGGCCGGCGAAATTGAGATTCTCGTCGCGTCTGATTTTCGCGGCCTCGTCGCGCATGTACCTGCGCTGCCGCTGCACGAAACGGGAGAATGGTTTCCGGTCGTCGTGAATGATCTTCTCGCGCAGGAGGCGCACATCGCCGTCGATGCGCGCTCGGTGCGTGTGGCCATCCATGAAGAACGAAACACGGTCGCGGCGAAACAGCACGGGGCGCGCGGGGTAGAGTGACGCGCGCAGCGGCCGTCCATGCATGGCGTAGGTGAAGTCGGCGGAGTAGGCGCCGGCGGAGGGCGGCGGTTCGAGATCGCGTAGCTCGTTCGTGAACGCCGCGGGGACGAAGTAATCGGCGTCGAGGCCGAGCATCCAGGGAGTCTTCACCTGCGCCGCGCCGAAGGTCCACTGCGACGCGAGGTCGTCAAACGCGCGTTCGACGACGCGGACGTTCGGGAAGGACCGCGCGATCGCGACGGTGTTGTCGGTGCTCATGCTGTCGATTACGACAACCTCGTTCGCCCACGCGAGCTGCGCGAGCGTGCGGCCGATGTTCACCTCCTCGTCGCGTGTCAGGAGGAGCGGCGTGACCTCAGCGGAGAAGTCGCGCATATTGCGCCTCCATCTCCTCCGCCACGCGCGGCCAGGTGAACCTTGTCTCGACGGCGTGGCGTCCGCGTGCGCCCATCGCGCGGCGTTCGTCGGGTTCGTCGAGCAGCTTGCGGATCGCATTCGCTATCTCGCGCGGCTGCGCAGGAACCACCACCCCTGCTCGAGCGCGGCGCACCTCCTCGGACAGACCGACTTCGGCCGTCAGGATGACCGGTGTCTCCGCCGCCATAGCCTCGAGAACGACGTTGCCGAAGTTCTCCGACATCGAGGTGAGGGCGAAGATCGTGGCGCGGGCGAGCAACGCGTCCTTCGCCTCGCCGTCGACGCGGCCGAGGAATTCGACGCGGTTCGCGACGCCGAGGCGCTCGGCAAGCTCTTTCAGGCGCGGGGTGAGGTTCTCTTCGTCGTTGCCGGCGATGACGAGCCGGGCATTGTCGACGTGCGGCAGCGCGGCGATGAGGCGGTCGATGCCTTTTTTCCAGTTGATGCGGCCGAGGGAGAGGATGGTGTCGGGATCTCGTTGCGCCGGCGATGCCGCTGACGCTCCACTGAGAACGATGCCGTTGGGGACGATGAAGGATGCGGGGACCGGCATTTTGGTGCGCTTCGCGTCTTCGCGTTCGCGCTCGGTCGTGAAGTGGATCGCGGCGGCATGGCTGAAGTTGCGGCGTTCGATCAGACGCAGCCACGCGGTCTTCGTCCAGCGGCTCTTCGCGGCGATGAGCTCCGGAACGAGCATTCCGCGCGGCGAGATGACGTACGGGACGTGTGCCTTCTCCGCGGCTCGCGCGGCGGCGGCGGTCGGGTAGAGGAAGACGGAATGGAGATGCGTGACGTCGTACGAGATCGCAGGACCGCGAATCGACGCGTTGAGCGCCTTGCGCAGCTGCGGCGACCAGTAGAGCCGCCGCATCGGCGAGGAAAAGTAATAGACGCCGACGCCGTCGAGATCGACGCGCTCGCGCAACGGAACGTCCGACTCGCCGTCCCCGTCGACATTGGTCGTGAAGACATCGACGTGATGTCCCCGCTCGACGAGCGCGCGCGCGAGGCCGTGCACCGCGAAGATCGGTCCTCCGTAGCGCCGGGCGGGTAGGTACGTCGGAACGACGTGAAGGATCTTCACGTGCTTTCCAGTTTATGCCTGTGTCATCCCGAGCGGAGCGAGGGACCTGGGTGGGCGGGCGGCACGAGAAGCGCGCCTCCCGCCCACCCAGGTTCCTCGCTACGCTCGGAATGACACCGTCGGTTTCTGCGCGTTGCACCGCGTGCTGCCGGACGGGGACGGTGCGCCGGCCAAGGGTGTCGATGGGATCGCGGACGGTGCGAGTGTGATCCCGAACGGTGTCGGTGTGCGCGTGGACGGCGCTGCTGCACCGCTGGACGGTGACCATGTGCTGACGGACGGGGACGGCGCGCCGCCGGCCGGGGAGCGTGCACCGCCGGACGGGGAGCGTGCACCGCTCGACGGCGCTCGTGCGCCGCGAGACGGGGACGGCGCGCCGCCGACCGGTGGCGCCGTGCGCGAGGACGATCACGGCGTGTCCGCCGCCGATCACGCCGTCGCCGTCGAGCGGTACGCGGGCGCCGTCCGGCGGCGCACCGTCACCGTCGAGCGGCGCACGGTTCCCGCCGAGCGGCGCACCGTCACCGTCGAGCGGCGCACGGTTCCCGCCGAGCGGCGCATCGTTACCGTCCGGCGGCGCACGGTTCCCGTCCAGCGGCGCAACTTCACCGTCGGCCGGCACGCGGTTACCGGCTGCGGACGCACGGTGTCGTCACGCGTCACACCGATGCCGGCCCGCGTCACGCCGTGACGGCGCCGCGCACAGAAAAACTTTCCGCTTTCTCGAAAACACTCTTGACAACGGCCGAGCTCGATCCTACTTTGTGTCGCATAGCGGCTAACGACGGTGCGAGGGTCCTGAAGAAGGGCTGGATAGTACGGACCGGTTGCGGGAGTTGAGCTTAGCTCCTCCTGCCGCGAGACGCCCGAGGTGTACACCTCGGGACAATCACTAACCGGAAGTGCCGGCGCGTGGCCGAACACTTCCAGCCAGTGGTGAGCCGCCTCGCACCCACCTCGTACATGGGTCCTGGTCCTCACCTCCGGCCTCAACCCGGCCCGGATGGGCAGATAGGAGCCAGTGTGATGTATAGGAAGAATCAGACCCTGAACCCCACCACCCCAACCGCGACTGCGGACACGCCGCAGACTCCGTCCCTCACGCCCGAGACGATCGTCGAACAGTTGCGCGCCATCAGCAGTCAGGTTCCGGAGGCAATTCCAATGACGCCGGATCAGCGCGAGACCGTCCGCGGTCACGCCCGGTCGGCGAAGAACGGCGAAATCCTGCAGACGACGATCAGTCTGGTCGGCACCACGGACGCCATCTCGAGCGCGGTCGGTCACGACGCGGACGGGGTGCGCCAGTTGTGCGACGACTCGAACCGCTGGGGCGTCGTCGAGGATGAGCTTCGCGCTCTGTTGAACGGCGTTTCCAGTGCGAATCTGGTGCGCCGCCAGCAGCTCGCCGTCATCGCCGGCACGGCGTACGGCGTCGGCGTGCAGTTGATCCGCAACCCGGAACACGCCGCCATCGTGCCGCATGTTCTCGAGTTCAAGCGCCTGAAGGCCCTCGGCCGCCGGAAGAAGCCGGCGACGACGCCTCAGACGCCGATCCCCGAAGT
>DASYSN010000479.1:0-12626 GCA_036003305.1 Thermoanaerobaculia bacterium | reverse complement strand
AGGCGCATCTCGGCCGATTCGAGTCGCAGCGGCCGGCGGCCGGTATTCGTGATGATGTATTCGGCGACGAAAACGACCATCCCGCGCTTCACCGTCGTATGAAAACAGCGCACGTCGGAGGTCCACCGTCTCCCGAAGATGTGGAAGATTCTGAACCGAATCGCGGCGGCGATTGCACCCGCGAGAACCGCGAGGTCGACAGCCGTTCCGGTCCATTGATGAACCTTTTCGATTGAGATGAGCACCTGAGAAGGAGTAGCAGACGTGGAACAAAACCCTACCTCTTCACCCCAAAACCGAGGGAGGCGAACGCCGTGAACGACCTCGGGTACCTCGATTTCGTCGCCGACTTCGGCTCTCCCGAGTTCGTGAACGCCTACGACGAGCTGCCGCTCTGGTCGGCGATGTTCGGCCTGATGCTGCTCGAATACGTGCCGCTCGCCGGCGTCACCAGCGTGCTCGATGCGGGCTGCGGCACCGGGTTCCCGCTCATCGAGCTGGCGGAACGCCTCGGGCCTCACGCGCAGGTTCACGGCGTCGATCCGTGGAGCGCCGGGCTTGCCCGCGCGCACGAGAAGATCCGCATCCGCAAGGCGCCCAACGTGACGCTGCATGAGTGCAGCGCGACGGCCCTCCCCTTCCCCGACGCCACGTTCGATCTGATCGTATCGAACCTCGGCGTCAACAACTTCGACGACCGCGAAGCCGCTTTGCGCGAGTGCCGCCGCGTCGCCAAACCGGACGCCACGATCGCGCTGACGACGAATCTCGTCGGCCACATGCGCGAGTTTTACGACGCCTTCGAGTCGGTGCTCGACGACGCCGGCCGTGCGCGACTGCGCGATCACATCGCGCATCGGGCGACGGTGCAGAGCGTGTCGTCACTCCTGAACGCTGCCGGGTTCGAAGTGCGCGTCGTGCACGAACGCGAATCGGTCATGCGCTTCGCCAACGGCACGGCGCTGTTCAATCACCATTTCATCAAGCTCGGTTTCCTCGACGGCTGGAAGGCGGTCGCCGGCGATGACCGGCCGGTGTTCGATCGCCTGCAAACGGAGCTCGATCGCCGCGGAGAGCTGACGCTCACGATTCCGATGGCCTACATCGAGGGACGCGCGGTCTAGAAGGTTCTGTGTGGCGCCGACGCCCTCGGCGGCGCAATCGACGCGCCGGCGAGGGCGCCGGCGCCACACAGAAGCGGTTTAGCTCGCGTCCGCGTACAGCTCGGCGGCGGCGTGCCACTCGTGCGCAATGTTGTGCATGAGGAGGGCGCAGTCGAAGGTGACGCTGCCTTTCGGAAAGTGCGACTCGTCGTTGAAGTACGACGACTCGACGCGCTCGACGGCTAGCGGCGTCACCTGCCACTCGAGCGTTTTCAGTAAGAGGCCGTCGAGACGCTTGCCGGATGCGGTGGCGGAGTAGCCGAGGGAGCCGGACTGGAAGAACGCGGAGGCTTCCTCGACGCCGGCGAAGGACGACGTTGATGGAAGCGCCGTTGCGATCGTCGCGGCGACCTGCACTTCGACCACGCCGTCGGCCGACTTCATGGCGAGCTCGATGCGGTCGTCCGACTCCCGGACGTCGAAGCGCGCACGATGGTGTTCGCCGGGAAAGAGCCGTCCTCCGGTGAGCTGCGTGATCAGCGAGCCGGTATCGCGGCGCGGAATGTAGACACCCTCGCGCGGTGTGCCATCGTCGTCGTTCCAGACGACGGCGATGCGATGCGCGGCGTTCTCGCTCGAGAGCCCCACGAGCTTCGGAAACCGCTTCGGCCTGATGTCTTCGAGCCGGATGAGACAGATCCCCGCGATCGCCGACCCGCGATGCAGCTTCGGCCGGAACGGCGCCGGCAGGATGTGCTGGATGACTTCGGGATCAACGCGAAAGTTCACCAGTATCCGCCGCCGGATCGTGCCGTGGACGTTCGGGATGTTCACGATGGATCGACTATACGCTTCCGCGTCTGCGCGAGGCCGCGCCGGCGAGGGCGCCGGCGCCACACAGAAGCAGCTCGTAGACCGAGGACCGAGGACCGAGGACCGAGGACCGAGGACCGAGGACACTGTTACCATCGTTGGCGATGCGGGTTGACCATGAAGCGCGGGGGTTGGTTTGCTCGGTGGGGGATCTCGTTTACGAGAACACTTATCGGCGGATCGGGGTGGAGCGGGGGGATGGGTTCCGGCGGATGTGGATCGGGCAGGACATCCACACGCAGCGCGCGGAGCAGCGCGCGGCGGAGGATCCGCACTATCGGGCCGAGGTGCATGTGGTGCACCGGACGATGGTGCGCGGGTGGAACGTCACGGTCAGCGGGCGCATCGACGGATTGTCGATCGACAAAGAAGCGAAGCGCGTCACGATCGAAGAGGTGAAGTCGATCCACTTCGACCTCGAGCTCGAGGCGCTGTCGCGGTCGGAGAAGCTGCACCGCCATCTTTATCAACTTCTGCTCTACGCCTACTTCCTGTCGTCGCAGCCGGACTTCGAGGGATTCGAGTTCGTCCCGCAGCTGGTGTTGATCGACCTCGTCTCGAGCGAGACGAAGGTCGTCGACACGGAGTTCGACCGCGAATCGGTCGCAAGCACGCTCGAAGCCTCGCTGGAATCATTGATCGACGACTTGGAAAGCGCGTCGGCTCTCGCCGAGGCGAAGAAAGCGTTCGCGGAGCGGCTCGAGTTCCCGTACGGCGAGATGCGGCCGTACCAGGACGAGATCGTGAACGCCGTGGCGCATGCGATCCGGGAGCGCGAGGCGCTGCTCGTCTCGGCGCCGACCGGGATCGGGAAGACCATCGCGGCGCTGTATCCGGCGATCCGCGAGGCGCTCCGCGCCGGGAAAAAGCTCTTCTTTCTCACCTCGAAGACGCTACAGCAGGACGCGGCGGTGCAGGCGCTGCGGATGCTCAACGACGGCTCGTTCCGCGTGCTGCGCATCCGGGCGAAGCAGAAGATGTGCGCGCACACGGAGATGATCTGCCACGAGGACTTCTGCCCGTACGCGGCGCGGTACTCGGACAAGATGGCGCAGAGCGGCCTCAAAACGCAGATCGTCACGGAGATGTCGTACTTCGATCCGGCGATCACGTTCGAGATGGCGAAGAGCACCGAGGTCTGCCCGTTCGAGGTGTCGCTGGAGCTGATCGAAGAGGCGGACGTCATCGTCTGCGACTACAACTACATCTTCGATCCGTACGTCGGCCTCAAGGCGTTCCAGCAGGAGAGCGACTACAGCGACTGCGTGCTGATCGTCGACGAGGCGCACAACCTGGTCGACCGCGGCCGCGGCTACTACTCGCCGGAGATTCACGAGAAGGCGTTCGACGCGATCGCGAATCACCTGCGCGGCCGGAACTGCTGGATCGACGGGTGGGAGGAGCTGATCGAGATCCTGCGCGATCAGTTCCGCGAGCTGGCGGGCGTGTTCGCCGAGGCCGGCGACGGGGTGAAGGTCGCCACGTGCGAGCCGAATCGCGAGCTTTTCGTGGAACAGCGGGTGGAGTGGGAGCGGATCGTCCTCGAGTACATCGGGTGGAAGATCGAGAACAAGATCGCCGAGGAAGAGGACCCGCTGATCGACTTCTACTTCAAGCTGGTCAAGTTCACGAATCTACTCAGTGAAGAATCGGACGAACTCGCGTCGCTGATCGAGCAGACGAATGACGGCCTGAAACTGAAGATCTTCTGCAAGGACCCGTCGCGCTTCCTCGGCAAGATCTTCGACTCGGCGCACGCCACGATCGCGCTCTCCGCGACGCTCGAGCCGTTCGAGTTCTACCGCAAGATCCTCGGCTTTCCCGACAGCCGCACGACGGAGCTCTCGCTGCCATCGCCCTTCCCGCGCGAGAACCGGAAGATCGTCGTCGTCCCCGACGTGGAGACGACGTACAAGCAGCGCGCGAATTACTACGAGCGGATCGCCACGACGGTCGCCGACATCGCGGAGGCGAGCGACGGCAATTACCTGGCGCTGTTCCCGAGCTACGCGTTCCTGCGCGAGGTGAGCGAGCGGATGCCGCCGCTGCGCAAGAAGGTGATGGTGCAGCGCACGGACATGACGGACTACGAGCGCAACGCGATCCTCGACATCCTCCGCGAGAAGCCGCGCGACGGGAATCTGATCCTCGCGGTGAGCGGCGGGATGTACGCGGAAGGGATCGACTATCAGGGCGACATGCTCGCCGGCGTGATGGTGGTCGGCCCGGCGCTGCCGCAGGTGAGTTTCGAGCAGGAGCTGCTGAAGCGCTATTACGACGAGCAGTACGGCGCCGGCTTCGAGTTCGCGTATCTGATCCCGGGGATGACGCGGGTGGTGCAGTCGGCCGGCCGCGTGATCCGCAGCGAGCGCGACGTCGGCGTGATCGCGCTGCTCTGCAAGCGGTTCACGCAGGAGAGTTACACGCGGTATTTCCCGAGCGACTGGTACGAGGAGTCGCCGCGCGAGCTGATCTCGCGCAAGGCGGCGAGCGAGATTCGCGAGTTCTTCGCGGCGAAGGCGACGCCGCAGTTGAGGATGCTGTTCTGATGAAGCGTTATGCGTTATGCGTCATGCGTTACGGGGTCTTGTTGCTGGCGGTCGCTTGTGCGAGCCGGCCGCCGGTGACGGCGCCCGATTTGAAGTCGGTGCCGGCGATCGCGATCGAGGCGGCTTGTACGAAGCTGCGGAACGAGGGGCTGTCGGGCGAGTCGACACTCGTCGTGAAGAAGACGGAGCCGTCGCTGATCACCGGCGCCTCACTCCGCTCGGTGGCGCATTCGTACGCCAAGGATCTCGACGCCTCGGCGTACGCGGCCACGATCGGCTCGATGGTGCAATCGACGCCGCTCGATTTCCGCTCCACATCGTGCAAGTGGCAGACGATCGACAAGCTCGACCCGGTCGCACAAGCGCAGATGGCGGTCGTGGAGTTCTCTCCGCCGTTCATCAATCCGTTCACGAAGGGCGAGTCGGGCATCCTCGTCCGCATGTCCGTCGGCGGCCACGATTCGCAGTGGTATTGGATCCCACTCGCGGAGCGGCAAGGACTGCTGGGGATCGGGTTGGTGGTGCCGTTGGATCTGCAGGATTAATCGGTCCTCGGTCCTCGGTCCTCGGTCCTCGGATAGGCAAGTCGGCTACGCATCCGAGGACCGAGGACTGAGGACCGAGGACTGCTTCACGGTCTCAGCGCCAGCGCGTCAATCACGGCGCGCAGGAGCTCGAGCTCTTCGCGGGCGAGGCGGGCGACTTCGTCGGGTTCGGTGGAGCTGAGGCGTTGGATGGAGAGGTTGTCGCCGCCGATCCGGAAGATGTCGTGCCGCGACATGAGGAAGCGGTCGAGCATGGCGGCGGCGCTGCTGTGCATGAGACGGTCGGCGAGGGTGATCTCGTCGGCGCGGATCCAGAACTGCGAATAGAGCGGGAGCTCGATGAGCGGCGGGCCGAACAGTGTCAGGGGCCGTCCGGCGTAGATGCCGCGCTGGCGCCGCGTGATGATGATTCGCGCCGGCGTCTGCACGCGGATGGTCGCGACGATCCGTTCCGGGACGCGTTTCTGGCGCGGCACACGCCGGATCCGGACGTTGTAACCGTTCCACAATCCCTGCACCGCCAGGACGAAGAACGCCGAGGACCGGACCTCGGACCATCCCAGCTCGCGCGCGAGCAGCTCGAGCCGCTCGCGAAGCCGCTTCACACGGTTCGACTGGAGGATAAAGACGAGGATGATGAGGACGACGAGGCCGGCGATGAACCAGACGCTGGGTATGTCACTCCACTGCATGAATCGAGACTAGCAGAACCGCTGGCACGGTCTTTTCAATAAGTTCGGCACCTGACCCGGAGTTGCATGAAGACCAACGGACGCACTGAACCTCGGATTTTGATCGCTGACGACGACACCTCGATCCGCCAGCTCCTCACCACGATCGTGAAGCGGGAACGGCTCAATGCCGACTCCGCGTCGGATGGCGAGGACGCCATCCGCAAGCTCCAACAGCACGAATACTCGGTGATCCTGCTCGATCTGATGATGCCGCACGTCGACGGCTTCGGCGTCATCGACTATCTGCGCGAGCATCCGCAGTCGGTCAAGCCGGTGGTCCTGGTGATCACGGCGTACGCGGACCAGAAGTTCAAACGCGTCGATCCCGACGTCGTCGCCGGCGTGATCCGCAAGCCGTTCGAGATCGCCGAGCTCGGAAACCTCGTCCGCCTCTGCACGATCGGCCTCGACGAGCAGCTCCCCGACCGCGCCAATGCGCCGCTCGCCGCCTCCGGTACCACGGCCGGCGAGAGCGTGAATTAGAGCTTAGTGGTTAGAGCGTAGTGCTTAGGACGTAAACCTAAGCACTACGCACTAAGCCACTAAGCACTCCACCTGTCGAACCACGCTTCGAGCATCACGATCGCCCAGAGCGCTTTGGCGTTGTTGGCGCGGCCGGAGCGGTGGTCGGCGAGGAGCTGGCCGACGTAGACCTCGTTGATGCCATGCGAGCGGAGGCGTGACGGGTTGAGGAGCCGGTCCACTTCACTGCGCAAGCCGCCGTTGATCCAGCTCGCGACCGGCACCGAAAGTCCGCGCTTGCGGCGGTAGATCACGTCCTTCGGGATCCACTTCTCGGCCGCTTTCTTGAGCACCCACTTCGTCGTGAAGCGCCGCACGCGCAGATCGGGCGGCAGCGAGAGCGCGAAGCGCGTGAGGAAGCGATCGAGGTACGGCGCCCGCGCCTCGACCGACGAGAGCATCGTGGCACGGTCGACTTTCACCAGCAGGTTGTCGCGGAGGTAGCTGGTGTAGTCGAGGAGCATGGCGCCGGTTACGGGGTTGCGAGGTTGCGAGGTTTCGCGGTCAGAAACCCCGAAACCTCGAAACTTCGTAACCTCGTCACCCAGTCCCGTCCCGAACCATGCCACATGCCGCTCGCGCCACGGCCGTTCGGCATCGTGTACGAACCGCTTCAAGAGAAACTCCAGCGTCACCTTCTTGGACGACGGCGGGACGCGCTGGACGGATCTGCGTAGTGCGGCGCGGACGAAGGAGGGGAGGGCGTCGTAGACCGGCGCGACTTTGTGGCCGATGTAGGTCGGATAGCCGCCGAACAGCTCGTCGGCGCCTTCGCCGCTGAGGATGACCTTCACGTGCTTGCGCGCCTCGCGCGCGAGGAGGAACGTCGGGAGAATCGCGGCGTCGGCGATCGGCTCTGCGACGCGCTGCGTGACGTTGTCGAACGCCTCGCGCAACGTCGTCTCGTCGGTGCGCACCGGGACGTACGTCGTCCGCATCTGCTGCGCGAGCAGTCTCGCGTCGCCGCTCTCGTCGTACGACTCCTCGGCGAACGCCGCGGAGAAGGTGTGGACTTTGTCGACGCCGATGAACCGCGACGCGAGCGCCGCGAGGATCGACGAGTCCATGCCGCCGCTAATGAAGACGCCGACCGGGACGTCGCTCATCACCTGCTTCTCGACGGCGTCTTCCACGAGGCGCCGCGTCTTGCGGACCGCGTCGCGCGCGGAGACCGGCTCGATGGCGAACGATTCCGGCTCCCAGTAGCGGACGATCTCTTCGCGCTCGCCGCGGAAGATCGCGTACGTCCCGGCCGGGATGCGCGAGACGGCGCGGAACGGCGTGCGCGGCTCGGTGATGTAGCCGAGGTGGAGGTAATCGGCGATCGCCTCCTGGTCGATCTCGCGCGGGAGATCGGGATGGCTCAGGAGACATTGCAGTTCCGAGGCGAAGATCACTTCGCCGTGGACACGGGAGTAGAACAGCGGCTTCTCGCCGGCGCGGTCGCGGGCGAGGATCAGCGTCTGCGACCGGTTGTCCCAGATCGCGAGGGCGAACATGCCATCGAGTTGCTCGACCGCCTTGACGCCGTGCTCGAGGTAGAGCGGCAGGATGCTCTCGACGTCCGAATGCGAGCGGAACGGGTAGTCCTTGTAGCGCGCGCGGATCTCGGCCGCGTTGTAGATCTCGCCGTTGCACTCGAGCCACACCTCGCCGCTCGGCGAGGCGAACGGCTGGTCGGCGCGCTCGTGGAGGTCGATGATGCGCAGCCGCTCGGTGCCGATGATGGCGTGCGGCTTACGAAAGTCCGCATGCCCGTCCGGCCCGCGGTGGCGCAGCGCCTCCCCCATCGAGTCGAAGACTTCCGGACGCTGGAGCGCCCCGCGCCCGGTCACGATTCCGTATATGCCGCACATGTTTATTCCGTCATCCTGAGCCGCGAAGACGGCGAAGGATCTCAGAATTGCAGGCTTTTGGCATCTGGAGATCCTTCGCCGCGCTACGCCGGCTCAGGATGACGGCATCGCTAGTGGATTCTAGCGAGTGCCACGTGGTGGGCGTCGCGGGCGACTTCGGTGAAGCCGTTCGATCGGAGGAGGTTGAGGTGCATGGAGTCGTTGTTGCGGACGATGTAGAGCCGGCCGGAATCGTATACGGTGTCGCGCCTCACGGGCGAGCTGCGGTCGTTCGCGAACTGGTCGTAGTGCCGGATGATGTAGTTGCTGGTGAACTCTTCGGCTTTCGGCGTCACGACGATGATCGGCTTGCGGAGGTAGAACTGGAGCGAGCCGGTGTAGTCCTCGATGCCGACGATCTGCCGGTTCGCATACGGCTGCAACTGCGCCACGAACGCCTTCGCCGAGCGGCGCTCGCCGATCGCCTGCAGCAGCGGATTCGCGGTGATCGGAACGGCGATGATCGGCAGTGACAGCGCCGCGATCGCGATCTCTTTCCGTTTCGCGAAGAGGATCGCCGCGACGGCGCCGATCAGCGTGACAATCCCCATCGGCAGCGCACTGGAGTGCACTCCCGCCGCGACCTCGGGCGCCATCTTCTTCACATGCACGAACGGCGCGGCGACCAGGACGACGCCGAGGATCGCGAAGAGCGCGGCGGCGATGCGGGCGGCCTTCGGGTTCCAGTAATTCGCGATCACCAGCGCGATCGCCGGCATGACCGGCAGGATGTACTGCGGCCGCTTCGACTGCGAGATCGAGAAGAAGAGGAACGGGACGAGGATCCAGAGCGCCAGGAAGAGCATCGTGTCGTCGCGCCGCTCTTTGCGCCACGCAAAGCACGCAAGAATCGACCACGGCAGCGCGCCGCCGACGATGTACGGGATGAAGTACCACGGCGGGCCGGTGCGTTTGAGCGCCTTCGTCGCCAGCCGTTGCGCGGTCTCGGTGACGAGGACGTAGTGGAGAAAGTCGGGCACCACGCGCGAGACCGCCCACACCCACGGTGCGATGATGACGACGAACACGGCCAGCCCGCCCCACGACCAGAGCTTCCGGAACGATTTGCGCTTGATCGCATACGGAATCATCACGATCAGCGGTACCGCGATCGCGACCGGGCCTTTGGTCAGCACGCCGAATGCGATGGAGGCCCAGGCGAGGGTGGACCAACGAGTCCTCGGTCCTCGGTCCTCGGTCCTCGGATGAGTCTCGTCATCAGTCCGAGGACCGAGGACTGAGGACTGAGGACTGATCGCGAAGTAGAACGCCACGATCGCGCCCACGATGAAAAACGTCAGCGCGCTGTCGAAGATGACGGTGCGTGCGAAGGCGAGGGTCAGCGGCATCGAGAGGAAGGCGATCGCGGCGATGTAGGCCGCCTCTTCGTTCCAGACCTTCTTCGCGAACCAGAAGACGAGCAGCGCGGTCAGGAGCGTGAAGAGGTACGCGGGGAGGCGCGCGGCCAGCTCGGTGGGGCCGAGGACTTCCATGGCGGCGGCTTCGGCGGCGAAGTAGACGATCGGCTTGTCGAGGTACGGCATGCCGTCGATGCGCGGCATCACGTAGTCATTCGTCGCCGCCATCTCGCGGCCGACCTCGCCGTTGCGCCCCTCGTCCGCGTCGAAGAGCGGATAGCCGCCGATGTTGATGAAGAGGGCGATGGCGACGACGAGGAGCCAGATCTTCAGGACCGCCGTGCGCAAACCGGGGCGAGCGTAACACGCCGATCGTGTCCTAAGATTGCCCGCCATGCTTGCGCTCCTGCTCTTCGCCTCGATCTCCGCCGCCAACGTCAAAGCACACATCGACTTTCTCGCCAGCGACGTTCTGGAAGGACGCGAGACCGGCTCGCGCGGGTACAACGTGGCGGCGGAGTACGTCGCATCGGAATTCGAGGCGCTGGGACTGGAGCACTCGTTCCAGCCGGTCCGCTTCCGCACGGCGATGGTCGACGGCGCGAACTGTTCCATGCGTCTGAATGACCAGACGTTCGCGCACAAGAAAGAGGTCATCTTCCGACCCGACTTCACCCGCACGACGAGTGATGCCGAGGGGGATGTCGTGTTCGTCGGGTTCGGGCTGAGGAACGACTACGCCACGATGGACGTCCACGGCAAGATCGTCGCGATGCTCAGCGGCGCACCGCCGAACCTGCCGTCGGACCGCCGCGCGTTCTATTCGGACTCGCTGCGCAAGCTGCAACTCGCCGCGTCGCGCGGCGCGATCGGCGTCATGACGATTCCGACGCGCACAGACAGCAAGCGCTTCCCGTGGGAGAAGGCGGTGTCGCAGCCGGACATGCGCGGCATGCGCACGCTCGAAGGCGATCAGGTCGACGACGTCGTGCCGGAGATCCGCGCGAGCGTCGGCCTCGGGCCCGCCGCCGCGGCCGCGCTCTTCGCGCACGCGCCGGTGACGCTCGATACGGTGCTCGACGACGCGGAGAAGAGCATCAGCCATTCGTTCCCGACGAACGTGCACGTCTCGATTCACACCGCGACGACACACGGAAGCGCGGAGAGCGAGAACGTCATCGGCGTGCTGCGCGGATCGACGAAGCCGGACGAGTACGTCGTCTACACCGCGCATCTCGATCACCTGGGCATCCGCAGCGGCGGGACGGACGAAGATCACATTTACAACGGCGCGCTCGACAACGCGTCGGGCGACGCGGCGCTGATCGAGATCGCACGCGCATTCGCGGCGCTGCCGCAGCGGCCGGCGCGCTCGATCGCGTTCGTTGCGGTCACGGGCGAGGAGAAGGGCGAGCTGGGATCGAATTACTTCGCCGCGCATCCAACGGTGAACCACGTCGTCGCGAACATCAACATGGACATGTTCACGATGCTGTTCCCCGTCGGCGACGTCATCGCGCTCGGCGCGGAGCACTCGACCCTCGGCGACTACGTCGCCGACGCGGCAAAGCGCTCCGGTTTCACGGTCAGTCCCGACCCGCTGCCGGAGGAAGTGCGCTTCATCCGCAGCGACCAGTATTCGTTCGTCAAGCACGGCATCCCGGCGATCACGTTCAAGGCGGGGAGCAAGTCGCTCGACCCGGCGGTCGACGGCGACAAGGTCACGCGCGAGTGGCTGCGAAACGTCTACCACTCGGTGCACGACAATCCGGACCAGAAGCTCGACTACGCCTCCGGCGCGCGCTGGGCGGATCTCAATTTCTATCTCGGCCTCGCCGTCGCCAACGCGCCGGACGCTCCGCAGTGGAAGCCGAACGACTTCTTCGGAACGATGTTCGGCAAACGATGACGGGCTATGTCGTCATCGCGCTCGCGGCATTCGTCGCAGGCGCGATCAATTCGATCGCCGGCGGCGGGACGCTGATCTCGTTTCCGGCGCTGATGTACATCGGCGTCTCGCCGGTGATGGCGAACGCGACGAATACGGTCGCGATCTGGCCCGGCTCGTTCGCGGGCGTTCTCGGGTTTCGCGAGGACATCAAGAAGCTGCAGCGCTGGCTGCTGTGGCTGATGATCCCGTCGCTGCTCGGCGGCATCACGGGAGCGATGATCCTGCTGCGGACGCCGGAGAAGACCTTCGCGCGCATCGTCCCGCTGCTGATCCTCGGCGCGACGCTGCTGCTCGCGGCGCAAGAGGTGATCTCGCGCCGGCTGAACCGCTTCATGTCGTCGCACGAAAAGACGTCTCGCGGCTGGATCCTCTTCGCGTTCACGTTCCAGTTCTTCGTGTCGGTCTACGGCGGCTACTTCGGCGCCGGCATGGGCATCCTCATGCTCGCCGCGCTCGGCCTCATCGGGATGCAGGACCTGCATCAGATGAACGGTCTGAAGAACCTCCTCGCGATCTGCATCAACGGCGTCGCCGCGATCTATTTCGCGATGCACGGCGCCGTCGTCTGGGCCGACGTCGTGGTCATGGCCGTCGCCTCGATCCTCGGCGGCTTCGCCGGCGCCCGCCTCGCCCACCGCCTCGGCCGCAAGTTCGTCCGCGGCGCCGTGGTGGTGATCGGGTTAACGATGACGATCGTGTTGTTCCTGAAGCACTAGCTTCTGTGTGGCGCCGGCGCCCTCGCCGGCGCAATCAATGATGTCGCGCCGCAAGGCGGCGCATCAATGCTTCATCGCGCCGGCGGGGGCGCCGGCGCCACACAGAAGCGCTCGAAGAACTCCACGTTGCGGCGCGCGACGTCCATCCGTTGTTTCGGCTCGCTCGGGACGTGGTGGGAGCGCGGGTAGGTGACCATTTCGACGTCGACGCCGAGCTCCTGGAGGCGGCGGTAGAGCATGGTGCCCTGGCCGGTCGGCACGCGCTCGTCGGCCTCGCCGTGCTCGATGAGGACGTGCGCTTTCGTCTTTTTCAGGTGCCACATCGGCGACTGCGCGCGCAGCGTCTCGAGGTTCATGCCGGGGAAGTAGCTCGGGATGAA
>DASYSN010000478.1:0-4296 GCA_036003305.1 Thermoanaerobaculia bacterium | reverse complement strand
CGCGGATCAGGTCGAACGGGATGTTCTTCGTTTCGAGACGGCCTGTCACCCAGCCGTGTTTGCCCATGCCGTAGTGTGTCGGTTCGGCCCACGGCAGGTCGACCGCCATGTCGCGCGAGTTGGGAAGTTTCACGCCAAACGAGACGTGATCGTCGTGCGTGCTGATGAAGAGAAAGACCTTCCCGGTGGGCCGGACCTTGATTGCCGTTTCGCCCCACGGGTGATCCTCATACGTGTCGGGATAGGACAGCGCGAGATCGCGCAGTCTCTTCACGAGTGTGTCGACGGCCTTTGTCATCACGCGCTCCGTTCGCGGCTCCTGCTGCCGATCCAGAGCAGCAGCGCGCCGAGGGCGCAGGCGGCGGGGCAGATGAGGAGCGAGAGGCGCATTTGCACCGGGTCCTTCGCCACGCCGAGCGTGTCGCTCAGCTTCCCGATGAGCGGCGCGCCGATGCCGTACGCGAGGATGTTGACGATGGAGAAGAAGACGCCGATCGCGAGTCCGCGCAGCTTCGGGCCGGCGATGTCGGAGATGTCGGCGGTCGCAGGGCCGACCCACAAGATCGCGAGGCCGTAGACCGCGATATTGACGGCGATGAGCAGCGGGATGTTGTTCGTGTAGAGAAGAGCGATCCAGAGCGGGACCGACGCGACGGCCGCCGATGCGGTGAACGCCATTCGACCGCCGCTGACGATGCGACGCACGCGATCGGAGAACCAGCCGCCGAGGATCATCGAGGGAATGCCGACGACGATGGAGAGGATGCCGGCGGCGACTCCGATCGTGAGCAGGCTGAAGCCGTGGACGCGCACGAAGAATGTCGGCACCCAGATGCCGAGGTTGTTCGAGGCAAGGCCGAGGAACGCGTACCCGAAGAAGATGAAGAGGAGCGGCTTCGACTTGAAGAGGAGCCGCCAATCGGCGGGTGCGGCGGTCGCTGCATCCGAACGTCCGCGCGGGATCTCGCGGAGGAAGAAGACGAGCGCCGCGAGCGCGAGACCGGGAAAACCGAGGAGATAGAACGCCGAGCGCCAGCCGTGCGTCTGCCCGATCCAGCCGCCTAGGAAGAACGCGAGGCCGCCGCCGATCGCGATGCCTGACGAGTAGACCGACTGTACGGTGGCGCGCATGCGGACGGGGAAGTAGTCGCTGAGGAGCGAGAGCGCGGCGGCGCCGAGGGTCGCTTCGCCGACGCCGACCATCACGCGGCAGAGAAAGAGCGTCCAGAACGTATTCGCGAATCCGGTGAGGCCGGAGAAGAGCGACCAGATCGCGAGGCCCGACGCGATCAGTTTCGTTCGCGACGCGCGGTCGGCGAGGCGGCCGAACGGGACGCCGAGGAGCGTGTAGAAGATGACGAACGAGGTCGTACCAAGCAGCGCGAGCTGCAGATCGCTGAACGCCATCTCCTTCTTGATCGGCGTGAAGAGGATGTAGATCAGCGTCCGGTCGAGGAAGTTGAGGACGTAGACGGCGGTGAGAAGGGCGAGCGCGTACCACGAGTACGCGGCGACGCGTTCCGACGGTTCTGCGGCGGGCACGGCGAGCGGCTCGGCGATGGACGACATCGCGGGGGAGTGTACGCTGTTCCGATGCGTGCCTGGCTCGCCGCTTTGCTGATCCTCACCGGTTCCGAGGTGTCGCAGTGGACGCCGGCGCCATCGGACGGCGTCTCGCTTAATCTCGCGAACGACAACGGCGCGCTGCGGATGGATTTCGACTTTCACGGACATGGCGGATGGGCGGCGGCGAGACATCCGGTGAACATCGACGTGCCGGAGAACTACCGCTTCGTCTTCCGCCTCCGCGGCGAGATGCAGCCGAACACGCTGGAGCTGAAGTTCATCGACGGCGAGAACGTCTGGTGGACGCGCCGGGTGGCGTGGGACTTTCCGCGCGAGTGGACGGACGTCGTCGCCGACAAGCGGCACATCGAGTTCGCATGGGGACCGGCGACCGATCACGAGTTGAAGCACATCTCGGCGATCGAGGTCACGGTGACAGCGGCGAGCGGCGGGAAGGGGAGCCTCTGGGTCGACAAGATCGGCTTCGAGCCGTTGCCAGCCGACACCTCGGTCCCGCTCGACGGCCGCGTCGTCACGAACTGGTGCAGGGACGGGCCGCTGACGATCGACCTGCACCAGCCGCGCGACTTCGGCGGGCTCGTGGTGAGCTGGGGCTCGGACTTCGCGAGCGATTACGACGTGGAGCTGTCGCTCGATGGGAAGGAGTGGACGCGTGCGCGTCGCGTCGTCGGCGGAAACGGCGGACGCGACTACGTTCAGACGCCGAATGCGAATGCGCGATTCGTACGCCTGAGCTTTGCCGGAAAACGGGAGATCCGCGACGTTGTCATGCAGCCGCCGGCATTCGGCGATCGCGCGATCGACGTCTACCAAGCGATGGCGCACGACGCGTTGCGCGGCCGGTATCCGCCCGGCCTCATCGGCGAGTTCGGCTACTGGACGATCTTCGGCCATGACGCCGAGGAGCAGGCGAAGCCGCTGTTGTCCGAGGACGGTGCGATCGAGACCTCGGACGGCTTTACGTTGGAGCCATTCGTACGCGTGGATGGGCGCCTGATCACGTGGGCCGATGTCTCGACGACGCAGTCGCTCGAAGCGGACTCGCTCCCGATGCCGTCAACGACGTGGCACCACCCGAAGTTCACGATGACGGTCGAGGCGTTCGGCGCCGGATCGGCGCGCTATCGAATCCGTAACACGAGCGGCCATCCAGAGCAGGTGCAATTCTTCGTCGCCGCGCGACCGCTGCGCGTCACACCGCCGTGGCACGAGCTGAACATCCCGGAACTGACGGCGCCGATCCGCTCGATTCGATGGGACTCCGGCGTGTTGCATGTTGACGCGACGAGTGTCGCGCCGTCATCCAAGCCGGATCGCGTCGTTCTCTCGACGTTCGATGGCGGCGACGCCTCGGAGCTGTTCGACGCTCCCTCATCCGCGACCTCCGTCGACGATCCGCAGAAGCACGCCTCGGCCCTCCTGCGATGGGATTTCGATCTGACGAGCGAAAAGGAAATCGCTCTCACCTGGCAACCGGCAACCGGCAACCGGCAACTCGAAAGAGCGCACTGGCAGTCGATCGCCGATCACGTCCAGATCGACATCCCCGCGGCGAAGGACCTCATCGAAACGGTCCGCGCGAACCTCGCCTTCAACCTCCTCGGCCGCGACGGTCCTGCGATCCGCGGTAGCGCGCGGAACTATCGCCGGAGCTGGATTCGCGACGGCTCGCTCGCGTCGACCGCGTTGCTCCGCTTCGGCTTCAACGACCAGGTCCGCGACTACATCCGCTGGTTCGCGCAGTACCAGTTCGCCGACGGCAAGGTGCCGTGCTGCGTCGACGCGCGCGGCGCCGATCCGGTCGCGGAGCACGACAGCCACGGCGAGTTCATTTACCTCGTCGCCGAGTACACCAGGCTCACCGGCGACGTGGCGCTCGCGAACGAAGTGTGGCCGCATGTCGAGAAGGCGGCCCACTACATCGACACAATCCGCAAAGCGACCCGCGGCGAAGCCCCGCACTTCGCCGGCCTGCTCCCGCCGTCGATCAGCCACGAGGGCTACTCAGCGAAGCCGATGCACTCGTACTGGGACGACTTCTGGGCGCTCCGCGGCCTCCAGGACGTCACCTGGCTCGCCGAGCGCCTCGGCAAGCACGACGCCGCGCAGCACTTCGCCGCGATCCGCGACGAGTTCTCGCACGACTTCCATGAGTCGATCCGCCGAGCGATCGCGCTGCACCGCATCGACTACATCCCCGGCTCCGCGGACCTCGGCGATTTCGATCCGACGTCGACGACGATCGGGATCGAGCCGGGCGGCGATCTCGCGAACCTGCCGCACGACGCCGTGATCGACGAGTTCACGCGCTACTGGAACGAAGCGTCAGGCCGCATGAACGGCACCCGCGCGTGGCGCGACTACACGCCGTACGAGCTGCGCAACGTCGGCGTCTTCGTGCGCCTCGGCTGGCGCGATCGTGCGCAACAGCTCCTGCAGTGGTTCCTTGATGACCGCCGCCCGCTAGGCTGGAAGCAGTGGGCCGAAGTCGTCGCGGAGGACTACCGCAGCCCCACATACGTCGGCGACATTCCGCACCTCTGGGTCGGCAGCGACTTCGTCCGCTCCTTCATCGACATGCTCGCCTACGAGCGCGAATCCGATCAGTCGCTCGTCCTCGGCGCAGGCGTCCCCGAGGCGTGGTTGAAGGACGGCGTCAGCGTCCGCAACCTGCGCACGATCTACGGTCCGCTGACGTTCTCCGCGAAG
>DASYSN010000477.1:0-13475 GCA_036003305.1 Thermoanaerobaculia bacterium | reverse complement strand
ATGAAGTCGGCGTGGAAGAGAAGCTCGGGAGTCGTCGCGGAGAACGTGGGCGTGAACGTCACCTTCACCGACATCATGGCGTCGCCATGGCGGTAGAAAAGCTCGTGACCGGACGGCGACCAGACCGGCTCGCCGCCGCCGTCGATCGAGACCTGGAACTTCGCGCCCGGGCGCGGGTACGACTGCACGTACACCTCATCGCGTCCCGATTCATCCGACATGTACGCCATCCAGTGGCCGTCGCGCGAGATGCGCGGCGCGCGCTCGTTGAACGGCGTCTGCAGGATCGGCCGCGGCGGACCCGCGGGGGCGAGCGGTTTGAACCAGATGTCGCCGCGAGTGGATGCCGAGTAGTCGGTAAAGACGATCGACGACCCATCGGGAGCCCACGAGCCGGTGTGACCATGATTCGCCGCGGTCGTGAGGACTTTCTCTTCCCCGGAGCCGTCCGCAGACTTGACGTAAATGTGGTGCGTGTTTCCGCGTAGCGCGGAATACGCGATCCACTTTCCATCCGGCGACCAGTCGGGCGTTTCGTCTTCCTCCGCGCCGAACGTGAACCGCGTCAGCACGTCGCGTGACGCGTCCTCGAGCCAGACATCCGGATTCGCTTCCCGAAGCGTCACGGCGATTCGGCCGTCCGGCGACACACGCGGATCCTCGAACGCCCGCGCCTTCGCGTTGACCGGCAGCGCATCGCCCTTTCGGTCAATCCACGAGAGTGTGGACATGCCGAATCCAGGCGTCCCAGCGACATAGACGAGCGTTCCGTTCTGCGACACCGCGAACAGCGGCGTGGCGAATGGCTGGGTCACCAGCACGCTCTCCGCAATCATTTTCGCCGCGCCCGTCGTTGCCAGCCGCTTCGTGTCGAACGGCGCCGCGAGTAGAGAGCCCGCGCGGCAGAAGACGAGATAGCCGGCCACGACCTTTGCACCGGAGATGAGATCGGCGCTCTCGTAAACTTTTTTCGACTTCCCGGTCGTCTTGTCGACGATGACGATCGCGCCGGTCCCCTGGATTCCGACGAGCAAGTTGCTGTCCGGAATCGCTTCAGGAGCAAGCCCGAACCGGCCGGAACCCTGCGCCACGGGGACCGGCAGCCCGCCGTCGGCCGGAACGGCGAAGAGCCCTTCTGTTCCACGCGCGAAGACGATCGTGCCGTCGCTCATCCACGTCGCCCATCGCACGTCGACGACATCCGCGATCATCTGCGGGGAACCACCGTCGATCGCGGCTCGCTTGAGATGCTTCCCATCCGAAAATCCGACCCACTCTGAATCGGGGGAGAAAAATGGCGCCGTCGCGCCCTCGCTGCCGGCGAGAGGGATTGCGTCGAAGCGGTCGAGCCGCCGGACATAGACCTGCTGAACACCCGATCGGAGGGCGACATAGGCAACGAGGTTCCCGTTCGGTGAAATGCTGATGCGATTCGAACCGTAGACTGCGAGAGGGCTGTCCGCGGGAAGGACGATCGACGTGCGAAGCGTGCGGGGCTTCGCAGCGTTACGGCGCGCCACGAACCACATCGCCGCTGCGCCGGCGAGTGCGGCGATGACCGCGATCAACACTCCGGAAGCGATGGCCGTTTTCTTCGACCGCGCCACAGGAACCGCACTTGCTCGGGCCGATGAGCCGCCGATCCACCGCAGTTCCTCCGCGACGTCGTGCGCGTTCTGCCAACGATCTTCGGGCGCTTTCTCGAGACATCGCGCGATCACGTGTTCGAGCGCGGCCGGCGTGAGCGGCTGCAGCTCATTCAGCGGCCGCGGCGTGGTCCCGACGATCGCCGCGATGAGGCTCGTCTTCGTCTTTCCGTCGAACGCTCGCTTGCCGCTCACCATCTCGTAGAGCAGCGCGCCGAACGCGAAAATGTCGCTGCGAGCGTCGACCTGCACCCCTTCCAGCTGCTCCGGCGCCATGTATTGGAAGGTGCCGAGAATCGTTCCTTCCTGTGTCAACGCACGCTGGTGAGTTGCTTCGTCGACTGAAACGTCGAGGACCGGACCTTTGGCGAGGCCGAAGTCGAGCAGCTTCGCGCCGCTTCGCGTGACCATCACGTTCGCAGGTTTCAGATCGCGGTGAGTCACGCCGCTGCGATGCGCGCGATCGAGCGCGTCGGCGATCTGCGCTCCGTATTTGAGAACATCCGCCAGCGGCAGCGGCCCTTTCGCGATGCGATCCGACAGCGACTCTCCCTCGAGCAACTCCATCACGAGATAGTTCTCGCCGACGTCGAACAGCGAGCAGATGTTCGGGTGATTGAGCTGAGAGATCGTCTTCGCCTCGCGCTCGAATCGCAGCCTCAGCTGCGCATCGTTCGCAAACTCGGCCGGGAGAATCTTGACGGCGACGCTCCGATCGAGACGCGTGTCGCGTGCCTGCCAGACCTCTCCCATTCCTCCCGCGCCGATGCGCGAGACGATCTCGTAAGGCCCGAGACGTGTGCCGGCCGCCATGTTCATGGTGCTGGGATGAATTGATTATCCCACACGAGATCCGAACCGCGTCGCGGTCAGATGAGCGTCGTCATCAACTGGTTCGAAGATGTGAAGTCGCGGATGCGTGAGTAGAAGCGGCAAAGGGCCGCGACTGACGGCCGCGGCCCTGAACTGCCTTACTCTACGGACCCGCAAACGGAACGCGAGAGGGAAACCCGAAGCGCGTGAGGAGCAGCGCTCGTGGGCATCACGCGACGCTTCCGCTTCCACGACTGCCGACACCTTCGCAAGCACGTTCGGAAACGAAGGGAATCACAGCTTCGTGCTCTGCAACCTCCTCGGCCACCGGCCCCGGGCGGCGGTGCAATCGGCCGGGACGCTTCGAGTTGGAGCCGCGTCAGCGGTTCTTGCGCTCGGCGGAGGGAGCGGCATCAGGAGCGATTGCCGGCACTGACCATACCCCTTCGGCCGGCGCCAGCTCGCCGATACGCTTCCCATTCTCGATGAACACGATCTTCCTGTAGCTGTGCTTGGGGATCCGCAGCGCCAGATAGTCCTTGACCGTGAACGATGCCTTGCTTCCGGAGTCGTGAAAACGATAGCGGAGCGTGAGGTCGTGACCGTCCTCTGTGAGACTCTCCACGTCGAACACCTTGCTCCCATCCGGCGGGTTCGGCATCACCCGGCCGGCGACGAGAATCTCATCCGTGGCATAAAGGGCCGGCTCGGGCGCGAAATGACGGTTACCGAAATTCACGGGCGCCGGATGGAACAGCGCCGCATAGTGAGCGGGAGTGTCGGCGAGCGCGTAGAGGACGGGCTGCTTCCGTTCGTCCCAATTCGTGAGGAAATTCTGGTACTCGCCCATGGAAATGCGGTGATAGGCCACTGCCCGCCCAGCCAGCGCGCCCGTTCCGGAAGCCGCCGCGAAGGCCGTCAACGCGGCCGCGGCAATCACGGCTCGGATCAAAATGCCCCCGCCGGCCGGAGCCCGGCGATCACTCGGCGAGCTCCTTATAGGTGAACTGGGCATTGCCGTCACCGTAAGAACCGCATTGCGCGTTAACGGTCGTGCCCTTCGGAAGGTAGATGTACAGCACCTTGACCGTATAGGGCTGGTCGAAGGTGAGTTTCAGAACATTGTCCCGTTGGCCGCCGAGGCGGACCTTCAGAAACTCGGTACCGGTGCCCCCTTTGCACAGGTCGCCGAACTTGCCGTAGCCCGCTTCAAACTCCGTCGTCCGCCTCCGGCACTCGAGCTTGCCGTCGACGTTGGCGACGTCGCTCTTGCAGGCCATGGCATTCGGGAGCGACGTCGGCCGCCAATCACCGCTCGCGGTCTTGCAGACGGCCAGCAGCGTGCCGTCGACGACGCTCGCGTCCTTGCAGCTCTGCTGGTAGGTTCCGGCCGGCAGCGTGCTGGGCGTGATCTGGAGCGGACGGCACTCCAGCCTCCCGTTGACGTTCGTGATGTCGACGTTGCATTTCATGGCATCGGCAAGCGTCGTCGGGCGCCAGCTTCCATCCGACATACGGCATTGGGCCAGCAGCGTGCCATCGACGAGCGCCGCATCCTTGCAGCTAGCCTGGTAGGTTCCCGGCGGCAAGGTTTGCGCCTGCGCCGCTGCCTGAATCGCGGCCAGCGCGACGATCAGAGAGCCGGCCAGAGCGAAGGCAGCCGGACGAGAGGGGAGAGTATTCATTCGCATGTAACGATGCTCCTTTGCGAGACTGCGACTCGGGCGCTCAATCCAGCGATATGTAGCGGAATGACGGGTTCTGGGGGTAACCGCCGCACGACGCCGCGAAGGTGGTTCCCTTCGGCACGAAGATCTGGAATTTGGAGGGGGTCCGCTTGTCGAACACGAACTTCACGGCGAGGTCCGCCCTCCCCCACATGCGGATGATCAGATAGCGGGCTCCGTCCTGCCCGTTGCAATCGCTTTTGAAGGTCGCGTAGCCCTCGCCGAACTCCGTCGTGTGCGCGGCAGGCTGGGCGACACACTGAAGCTTTCCGTTGACGTTGGCGATGTCGCCGGTGCAACTCGCGGCATTCGGCAGCGTGGTCGGCCGCGACTGGTGGTCGGCGGTCTGGCAGACGGCCACCAGCGTCCCGTCGACGAGGTATGCGTCGGTGCAGGTGCTCCGGTAGCTGCCGGCCGGCGCCGCCGGCTGTGCCAGCGCGGAGAGGGTGAGGATCGAAAACGCGGAGGCAAGGATGAGAAGAGCGTGGCTCTCGAGGCGGTAGCGCATACGTACTGCTCCTTTGCCGCGTGGCGGCTCGAGGAAATCTCCGAGATCTGGGTTGGGAAACCTTACGGCGGACCGGAAGCCGATGGTAGCAGAGGATCGAGACCCGTCAAACAATTTCCCTGTCGGTCGCGAGCGTATAGCGGCACCCTCGTTGTTAAGGTCTCTTTCGCCTGAACGGGGGCAGCGCGCTTGGTTACATGACTTGGCACGCCGTCCGGTTTCTGTTCGCACAGGCGATCATCCTCATTGCCGCGGCAGCCAGGCCGTCACAACTCCACAGGTCGCAACGTTCTGGATAACCGACATGACCGACAGTCCGCGTAGCCAGGAGACTGCATCGCTTACTGGGGTTTCGCTCGGCTTCTTGCCGCGGGCGGTGACTAGCCTCGAAAGCCGTCATCTGCTTACCTACTCCTCATCATCCCTCCTCTCGTTCCCCGTCACTCCCCGCACGGAGACGATGTACGGCACGTTCGCGTCGCGCATCTGTTTGTTCAGTGCAGGCAGATCCTCGGCGATGAACTTCTGCGTTGCGGCGGTGGCGTCGCGAAGCAGGGTCGAAAGCGTTTTGATCTGGTCGAGTTGGGTCGCGCTGGGGGCGGCGGCGTAGTTTTCGAGGCTGGTGGTGAGTTGCAGAACGCGCTGGGTGACGGCCGGCGGGATGTACTTCATTGCGGGTGCGGCGTTGCCCAGGCTTGCGGGCTTCTCGCCGCATTGCTGGGGCGAAGCGAGCAGCAGGCAGGTCGCCGTCACGCGGGTCAGGAGATCCTCGGCGGACTTGCGGATCGCTTCGGGAGGCGCCTCATCGGACTTCTTCCAGGCTTTGATCGCGTCGTCCAGACCGTTGCGGAGACCGGTGATGTCGCGGCGCGCGGTGGTCGCGCGCGTGACCATCGGCGCGAGCTCGTCGATGGCGGCGAGGCGCGCGGCACGGTCCTGCGTTGAAAGCTGAAGACGCGGATCGTCTTCGACCGTGACCGTCTTCGACTCGGTGAGTTTGCCGACGGTGACTTTCACCGTGTAGACGCCCGGCTCGACCCGCAGGCCGCCCTGGAATCCGCCGAAGCCACCACCACCGCCGAGGGACGGCAAGCCGCGTTCGGGTTTTCGACCTGCAAGCGTTCCTTCCTCGCTTCCCGGCTCGGTCTCCGATTCCGGCGTCAGAGTTCCGCCTTGTGTCGACCTCGCCGCCGCCGCCTCCGTCTCCGGTTTCCGCGTCGGCTTCGTGATCGAGTCAGTCTTGAAGTCCCATGTCACGCGATTGAAGCCTGCGTCGCTGGTACCGTCCATTGTGCGGATGACTTTGCCCTTGCTGTCGCTGACCGCGATCCTCACCTTCCCTCTTTCGGGCTTGTTCTTGAGAAAGTAAGTGACGATCGCGCCGTTCGGCGGGTTCGGGCCGTAGAACACCTGATGGCCGGTGACGCCGGTGCGGTTCGCGACGCGCCATTCGGTCGACGTCCGCATGTCGAAGAGATGCAAGTCTTCCGACGGCGTGCCCTCGGTCATCTGCTCCAGCGGCGTGATGTCGTCGAGAATCCAAAGCGACCGCCCGTGCGTAGCGACGACCATGTCGTTGTCGCGCGGGTGGATCGCAATGTCGTCCACCGGCACGGTCGGAAGGTTCGATTTGAGCCGCATCCACTTCGATCCCGCATCGGTCGAGATGAAGAGTCCGTGCTCGGTGCCGAGGAAGAGGAGCTTCGGATTCCGGGTATGTTCGCGGATCACGTGGACGGTGCCCATGTCGTCCGGCAAGCCGTTCTTCAAGGCCTTCCAGGTCGTGCCGTAGTCGTTCGTGACGTAGACGTAGACGCCGAAGTCGTTGCTGCGATGGCCGTCGAAGGTCGCGTACGCGGTTCCTTCGTTGAAGCGCGACGCGACGACGCGCGACACGTACGTTCCTTTCGGCACGCCCGTCACGTTGGCCGCGACGTTCTTCCAGCTCTTGCCGCCGTCGCGCGTCACCTGCAGGTTTCCGTCGTCGGTGCCGGCGTAGAGCAGATCGCGATTCAGCGGCGACTCGCTCACGGTCGTGATCGCGGGCCAGTTCTCGACGCCGTCGAAGCGCGACATCGTGTACTTGTCGGGAACGCGCCCCATGATCGGCATCTTGTCGCGGTCCTGGTTGTTCGTCAGGTCGGGCCCGAGGCGCGTCCAGTCGTCGCCGCGGTTGGTCGATTTGAAGAGGTAGTTGCCACCGTAGTAGATCGTGTGCGGATCGAACGCCGACACGACGATCGGCGTGTTCCACTGAAACCGATACCGTTCCCCTTCCGGCGCGACGGGACGAATGGAACGCGACTCGTGCGTCGCGAGATTGCGCCGCAGAAGATTGCCGTCCTGCGATTCGGTATAGACGGTGTTCGGATCGTTCGGATCGATCTGCGCGTAGAAGCCGTCGCCGCCGCCGATCGTGAACCAGTCGGAGTTCGCGATGCCTTTCTGGTCGAAGGTGGCTGACGGGCCGCACCAGACGTTGTTGTCCTGGAGGCCGCCGCAGATGCGATACGGCCGCTGCATGTCGAGACCGATCTCGTAGAACTGGCCCAGCGGGAAGTTGTTGAGGTAATCCCACGAGCGGCCGCGATCGTTCGATGAGTAGATGCCGCCGTCCGAGCCGGTGATCATGTGATTCGAGTTGGCGGGGTCGATCCACATGGCGTGATAGTCGCCGTGGATCCGCTGCACGACGTTCGACTTGAAGGTGCGGCCGCCGTCGTCGGACGTGTACATGGAAGCGCCGAGGACCCAGATGCGCTGGTCGTTGTTGGGATCGATGACGACTTGCGAGTAGTAGCTGCCGCGCGGATCGGTGTCGGACATCTTCGTCCACGACTCGCCACGGTCGTCGCTGCGGAAGATGCCGCCGTTCGCCGCCTCGACGAGCGCGTAAACGACGTTCGGATCGCGGCGGTAGAAGTTCACACCGATGCGGCCGACCTGTTCTCTCTCGGCCTTCGGATCATCGTTTTTATCGGCTCTCTTTTCCCTGGACGGTCTCGCGTCGGGATCCCACGGCAGGCCCTTCTCGAGCTTCTTCCAGGTCGCGCCGCCGTCGGTCGTCTTGTAAAGCGCGGAACCGGGGCCGCTACCGGAGAATCCGAACACCGTACGGCGTCGCTGATACGCCGCGGCGATGAGCGTGCCGGGGCTCTGCGGATCCATCGCGATGTCGTTGACGCCGGTGTCGTCGTTGATGAAGAGGACTTTGGTCCACGTCTTTCCGCCGTCGGTGGTCTTGAAGACGCCGCGATCGGGCGACGCGCCCCAGAGGTCTCCGGCGGCGGCGACGTAAACGACGTTCGAGTCCGCGGGCGATATGACGATGCGTCCGATGTGCATCGTCTTGTCGAGGCCCATGTGCGTCCATGTCGCACCGGCATCGGTCGACTTGTAGACGCCGTGTCCCCACGATCCGCTCTGACGGTTGTTCGACTCGCCGGTCCCGACCCAGACCACGGACGGATCGCCCGGCGCGACGGTGACGTCGCCGATGGACGAGGTGACTTCGTCGTCGAACACCGGCTTCCATGTGTTTCCGCCGTTGGTGGTCTTGAGTACCCCGCCGCTCGCGGAGCCGACGTAGAAAACGTCGGGGTTCGATTCGACGACCGCGAAGTCGTCGATGCGACCGCCCATGACGGCCGGCCCGATCTCTCGGAAGTCGAGACCTTTGAAAAGGTCGGCGGCTGCCAGGCTGTGAGAAGTGAGAAGCGAGACCGCAAAAACGACCAGGAAGAATTTCTTCACGGCGCCTCCATCGATGTCGAACAAATTGGAGGGGAACAGTATCGTGGAACCAACTTCGGGCGTCAGACCTTTGATTTTCTGCTCCCCTGGCACCCGCGGATGCCCGGAAACCGAGATGATGCGCATCAGTGGCATCCACGGGTGCCCGCTCGACACCCGTGGATGCCAGCGGAGCGTAATGGTGCGCTCCTTGGGCACCCGTGGATGCCTGCGGAGCGCAATCGAGCGCTGTGTGGGCACCCGTGGATGTCAATGCATCGCGAAGATGCGGACAGAGAGCGGATCGGCTCGTTCTCGCGGCATCCATGGGTGCCACAGAGTCGGGAAAACGCGTCCGCCTGACATCTAGGGATGCCTGCGCTACGATCGTTCGGCATGACTGAGATGAAAGGTGCGTCCCGCGATGAGGACGCCATCTACTTCGGCCGCATGGTCAAGCGCCTAAGGCTCCAGCACGGGTGGACGGTCGAGCAGCTCGCGAACACTGTCGGCATGACTCGGGTTCATGTGAGCGTGATCGAGCGCGGCGGGAACTCGCCGAAGCTTCGGACCTTCATCGCCCTCAGCAATGCCCTCGGCGCCGACCCGACCGAGGTTCTTCGCGCCATCCTTCAGAACCGCGCACAGTTGAGGGAAGCGACGCGGGCGCCGCGGAGCCGCTGACCGCGCTCGATGACTTTGCTTGACCGCGAGCACGTGTCTTACGCTTTCCTTCATGCCACGCCGATCGGCCAAACCTCGTCTCCGCAAGTTCCCTTTCGGCTGGCGCGACGCCGTCATTGCCGTGCTGTGGCTTCTCTGGTGGACGACGAACCGCCGTCGCATCAAGCCGGACTTCGATCTCGAACAGCGCGGTGACGTCGACGGCATCGTCCCTTCCTTCATCGGGCTGACGGAAGGCGCGATCGATCCAGGGAATCGAGTCGAGATCCTGCTGAACGGCCACTATTTCGACCGTCTGCTCGATGACATCGCCGCCGCGAAAACATCGATCCACCTGGAGTCGTACATCTGGTGGACCGGTGCGATCTGCGAGCGCATCGCGAACGCGCTCGCAGAACGCGCGCGCGACGGCATCGAAGTGCGGCTCATGCTCGATTACTCCGGTTCCTCGCGTATGGACCGCAAGCTCGCCGGCATCCTGCGCGACTCCGGCTGCGAGGTCCGCCTCTTCCATCCGCTCCGCGTGAGCAACATCGGCCGGATGAACAACCGCACGCATCGAAAGATCGCCGTGTTCGACGGCCGCATTGCGTACGTCGGCGGCCACGGCATCGCCGAGCAGTGGACCGGAAACGCGCAGGACAAGGACCACTGGCGCGACACGTTCGTACGCATGGAAGGGCCGGTCGCAAATACGGCGCAGGGCGTCTTCTGCGAGAACTGGATCGAGGAGACGGGAAGAGTCCCGGTCGGCGAAAAATACTTCCCGAAGCTCGAGAAGGCCGGCAACACCGATGCGCACGTCGCGTTTGCGTCGCCGCGCGGCTCGATCTCCGCCGTGCAGATGCTCTACTACATTGCCATCGCGTCGGCGCAGAAGGAGTTGCTCATCCAGAACCCCTATTTCCTGCCGCACGGAGATGCGATCGACGAGATGAAGAAAGCGGTGCGGCGCGGCGTCGACGTCCGAATCATGCTGCCCAGCGCGTCGGTGATCGACACGCCGATCGTGCAGCACGCCAGTCATCACCACTTCGGCGACTTGCTCGGGAGCGGCGTCCGAATCTTCGAGTATCAGCGCACGCTCCTCCACTGCAAGATCATGATCGTGGACCAGCGGTGGTCCTGCGTCGGATCGACGAACTTCGACGATCGCTCGTTTCAGCTCAACGACGAGGTGAGCGTCGGCTTCACGGATCCCGACATCGCGCGCCAACTGCGCGATCAATTCTTCGAGGACATGAAGCTGACCGAGGAGGTGCGATTCGACGAGTGGAAGCGCCGTCCCTGGCGGCACAAGCTCATCGACGGCGCCGCGTATCTATTCAGGCACGAGTTGTAACGCGCGCTCACAGATCGGGCCACGCTAGTGGTTGATCGTGTCGTTGACGTATTTCCAGCCGTCCGCTTCGTGCACCATCGTCACCACTCCATTGCCCAGCGAACTGGTGACGGTGAGCTCGGCGTTGGTGCCGTTGGATTTGCCTCCCGCGACCTTCGCGTCTTTCGGTGTGAAGTCTTTCAGGATCGAGAACGCCGCCGTCGTATCCCCGCCGGCCAGAGCGTCTCTGTCGGCCTTCGGCAAGTACTTCATGATCGCAGCCGGCGCTCCCGACTGAACCGCCTTGGTGTAGGAAAGGTAGGCTGCGCCGGCGTCGCCGCCGCCGGCGGGAAGCGGTTTGCCTCCGACCATCGCGGCGGGATGAGATGTGACGCCGTTGCCGGAGTCGCCCTCTTTTTCGGGCTCCGGAGCCAGGAGATCGATCCGGCCTTCTTCGATGGGCGCATCGAAGGTCGCATCGTACGAAAGGAGGGCATCGCTCATTCCGTAATCCTTCGTGGAAAGGTGGCCGGTGACATGATCCGCGGTCAGCTTGGTCGCCGTGAAGTCACCCATTCCCGAACCGGTGATCTGCGTGCCCTTCGCTGCCAGAACCGCCGCCCAGAGGTTGCCGCCGATGGCCTGCTTGTCCCATGGCTGCACCTCGACGCGGATCGCATTCAACTTGCCGGTCATCCAGATCGCGGAGATGTTCTTTTTCACGATGTCGGATGTCGAGACAGGCACGTCGCTCAGGAAGATGACGAGATCTTTTCTCGTGGAGTGAAACGGGTTGGCGTCCGCGAGTGCGACGACGTGATGAAGTTGAACGGTCGTTCCGTTGACGGTCATGGAGCCGGTCACGGTGCCGCGGTCGGCGGCATCAGCGATGACTGCGCTCATGAAGACTGCACAAAGACAGACGGCGCGCCGTAGTCGCATGGAAGACCTACCTTTCGCTCTTCGACTTGGGATGTGAGCCACCATCCTAGTCCCGCGGAGGCCTTCGCGGCAGACGGACAGTGAAGGTCGTGCCTGTCGCTTCCGACGAGGCAACGGCGATCGTTCCGGCATGCGCCGTGACGATCTCGTGCGAAATATAGAGCCCGAGGCCCACTCCCGCCCTCCCCTTCGCCGTTCGCGACGTCATCGCGCCACGAACGAACGGATCGAAGAGCGTCGGAAACGCGGACGCCGGAATGGGGTGACCTTCGTTCCTGACCGCCAGAACGACATCGGGCCCGTCGGGGCGCGTCGCAACGGAGATCTCGCCGCCTTCGGCGCCATGCTCGAGCGCGTTCGCGACAAGGTTCGAAAGCACCTGCCGGAGCCGGGCAGCGTCCCACTCTCCGCCGACGTCGCCTTCCGAAGCGAACCGCAAACTACGACCGGGATGTGCCGTCCTGAATTCATCGAGCACTTCGGAGCAGAGAGCGCCGAGGTCCATTGGAGCGCGGGAGATCGGCATGCCCTTACCGAGGCGTGTCCGGGTGAAGTCGAGCAGATCCTGGATCATCGACGTCATGGTGTTGACGTAAACCGCAACGCGGGTGGCGGTCTCTCGGTGCTCGTCATCGAGCTGGCCCGAGCGTGCGAGCACCTCCGCCGACAGCTTGATCGCGTTGAGGGGCGCGCGCCGATCGTGGCCCAACGTTGCAAGAAACAGCTCGCGCGACTCATCGAGGCGCGTGGTGTAGCTCCTCACTGCTTCGGCGAGCGATTGATCGATGGACTCGTTGAATCGCGTGAGGTCCTGAAGATCGTGGTCATCCGCTCGTTGCCGGCGCTTGCGCCAGAGCTGGAGGACGCTCGCGCGCAACGCCCGATATTCGGAGACGACCTCGATCAGGTTGAAGCCCGATCCGAGCCTGCCGATCGCGTGTTGTTCGGAAGCATGATCCAGAGGGTCGCTTTCATCTCCTCCGCCGCCCTTTCCCTTGGACTTGTCGGCCTGCTGTTGCAGGTTCTGAGCGGAAATCATGTCGCGCGCGGTGACTCGAAGAATCGCCTCGGCATGGTCCCGCAGCGCAATCACGTCCATCGTCGAACCCGGCGCAAGGCTCCGCGCAAAGTCTTCCCACTCGGTGAGGATGGCTTCGATATTGTCGACGATGAAATCAGCCAAGCGCATGGCGTCTCCCTGATGGTGATCCCGATGTCGCCCAAGGGTGCTGCGGAGAGGCGTCGGATGCTCGCCCCACGACGCGCCGGTAACGGTCCGTCACCAGCGGCAGCACCGCGCGCGGCGAAAAGAACGCGTCATACCGCGCCCTTGCCGCGCGTCCCATTGCTGCGCGGCGCTCGGGATTCGACGCCAGCTCGACCATCGCGTCCGCCATCGCGGTCACGTCTCCCGGAGGGACGAGGATCGCCATCTCGGGTGAGACCGTCTCGGGGATTCCGCCGACCGAGGTCGCGATGATGGGAAGACCGTGCGCCATCGCTTCGATGACGCAATTCGGAGTTCCCTCGGCGAGCGACGGCAGCATGAGGACGTCGATGCTGCGCATGAACGCGCTCTTCTCCGCCGCGCCGGCATACGTTCCGACCCACGAGCAATCGCCGTTGAGCGCGACGACGCTCGCATACGCCGTCGCCTCGGCGCGCTGCGGACCGTCGCCCGCCATCCGCAGCGAAACGCCTTCAACGCGCCCGCGCATCTGCGCAAACGCCTCGAGTAGCGACAACGGGCCCTTTCCGTACTCCATGCGCGACGCGAAGCCAAACGTCACCGCGTGAGATGCCGCCTTCGAATCGGTCGCCGGCGGTGGCGGCTCGACCATTAGCGGCAGCACGGAAGCCGCGGGCGAATCGGCGAATGTCTCCGAAAAACCGCGGGCCAGGCCGGGCGACAACGCCGCGACTTCGTCGCACAGCGCCAGCACTTCGCGGAGCTGCTGGTAGTAGATGGTGAGCTCCGGCAGGAAATCGGGCGTCCCGAGCTCGTGATACAGCACCGGGATCCGCGCGGCGTGCGCGCCGCGAATCATCGCCATGACCGCCGGATCGGGCGTCATGAGGTGAATGACGTCCGGCGCCATTCG